>NZ_BAABFL010000126.1:0-11901 GCF_039540975.1 Kistimonas scapharcae | reverse complement strand
TTTTGCCTGAAGAGCACAGGGGACGCTCTCTTCATTCAATTTAGCCTTACTTCTTCAGATCGTTAAGCGGGAGTTAAGGATAAGCACATTCCGTTACCCGACTCCCGTAATGCAATGGTAGACTGCGCGTTTTGACAAGATAACTGCTGATCAGCATGCCTACAGAACTCGACCTATTACGCGCCATGACCACCGTGGTGGCGGACACCGGTGATATTGAAGCCATCCGTAAGTTCCATCCACAGGATGCCACCACCAACCCGACCCTGCTGCTGAAGGCCGCCACCATGCCTCAGTACCAATCTCTCGTCAAAGAGGCGATTAGCTGGGGACAGGAACACGGTCGCACCGCTGAAGAGAAAATGGCGTTTACCACTGACAAACTCGCCGTGCTGATTGGCAGTGAAATTGTCAGCATCATCCCCGGTCGTATTTCAACGGAAGTTGATGCCCGCCTGTCGTTCAATACTGCCGCAACCATTGAGCGCGCCCATCGCCTGATTGAGCTTTACCAGTTGGCCGGCGTACCTTCTGAGCGGGTACTGGTCAAAATCGCATCGACCTGGGAAGGCATTCGTGCCGCCGAGCACCTGGAAAAAGAAGGCATCCAGACCAACCTGACCCTGCTGTTCAGCTTTGCCCAGGCCGTTGCCTGTGCCGAGGCTGGCGTGTTTCTGATTTCTCCCTTTGTTGGCAGAATTTTGGATTGGCACAAACAACAGAGCGGACGTGACAGCTATCTGCCCCATGAAGATCCGGGCGTGCAGTCGGTGACCCGTATTTTCAATTATTACAAGGCTCATGGTTACAAAACCGTGGTCATGGGGGCGAGCTTCCGCAATGTCGATGAGATTCGGGAACTGGCCGGCTGTGATCGACTGACCATCAGCCCGGCGCTGCTGGAAGCATTAAACGACAGCGAAGCACCACTCTCGATCAAACTAGATGCTGGTCAACCGGTCTGTCAGGAGGAAAAAATCACCTTATCAGAGGCTGATTTCCGCTGGGCAATGAACCAAGATGCCATGGCGACCGAAAAGCTGGCAGAAGGCATCCGTAACTTTGCCAAGGATCAGGTCACACTTGAGGAAACCCTGAAAGGGATCGCCTGACGGTTTCCCTGACAACAGAAAGCCCGCATGTTAGCGGGCTTTTTGATTTGAGCGATGGTCTACGCGTTAACCGCCTTCACTCTCCAGTGAACGCACGAGATCCTGAAACACCACCCGATTCTCGTCGTTCAAGTTCATCAGCTCCCGGTGTGCAGCAAGCACTTTCTCCCTGGCAGCCTGCTCACTGCATTCAACACTGGGCAGATCCCGTAGCAATTGGGTTCCTTCCTGGCCTTCCTTAACAATCAGAAAAACCTTGTCAAAACCCATGCTCAACAGGATACGATTAATATCCTCATTCGAGGAAATAATCGTGGGGATCATCCCAAACCGCTTCCTGGCCTGGATGGATAGCTTGGCAAGCAGCCCAAGCGAGGTGCTGTCAATGCCTTCCGTTTCTGTCAGGTCCACCAGAATGGATTTGAACCCTTCCTGTGCCAAGACATGCTCCAGCGCCTTATCGAGGGTGGTGCAGAGCGTCATGCGCACATCACCCACAAACTTCAGGATATAGGTGCCGGCACTTTCTGCAAACTGAATCTTTCCTGCACTCATTCTGTTGTATTAGCCAGTACCAGCAGGGCAATATCATCCGGCGTCTCATGGATGTCATCCAGATTGAGCCGTCTCATCAATGCCTCCGCCGTCGTAGCACCCTCACTAATCACCGATAACAGATAATCTTCTTTTTCCTTCAGTGTCTTTTGGGGAAGCACTTCCAGAATACCGTCGGAGAACACAGTTAAAGAGAAGTCCCGGGGCAAGTCAATGGTCACATCGTCGAAACTGGCGTCTTCAAAGAGACCGACCGGCAGCCCATTTCGCTCAATCAGCACCGTTTTCTCACGACTCGCCAGTATTGGAAAAGGATAATGCCCCCCAAAAGCATACGTCAGTGTATGCGCGCGCGTATCGACAACACCGCCAAACACCGTGACGTGCTTGCCAAGCCCTGTAGCCAGAAGTCCCTGATTCAGGTATTTCAGCACATAGGAAGGCTTGACTGTCCCCATACGGGATTTAGATCGGTACTCCTGCAACAAGGTCAGGAACATGTTTTTCAGCAATACTGTGACAAACGCTGATGACGCCCCATGCCCGGAGACATCCGCCAGATAGAAGCCAAAGCAATGGTCATTAACCGGGAAATAATCAACAAAATCCCCACTCAGGTAGAGGGAAGGATAAATCTTGTAGTCCAGCTGATAGCCCTGGAAGACAAACGGCCTTGGCGGCAGCATTTTGAGCTGAACCTGACGACCTGCTTTCTGATCAGCCCGTAACACGTCCAGGCTCTCTTTCAGTGACTGAATGGCCTCTTCCAGGCTTTCCCGGTATTTGCGGTTCTGTGCCGCCAGATCAGCACTGTCGAGCGCGCGCTTGATCGCGTATTCGAGGACTTCCAGGTCAACAATCGGCTTGATGATGTAGTCACTGGCCCCCAGTCTCAGTGCTTCAACAACATCTGCCATGACACCAGCACCGGACACCACAATAAACGGTGTCTCAGGAGAGATTTCATGAACCTTTCTCAGCAGTGCCAGTCCGTCCATGCGCGGCATACGGAGATCACACAACACCAGATCCGGCTTGCACTCGGTGAAAACGGCCAGACCGGACTCGCCGTTGTCCGCCTGCAGGATTTCGAAGCCGCTGTCTTCGAGATAGGCAACAATGCTGTCCCGCACGATGGCGTCATCATCAATCACCAGGAGTCGGCTGCTTCCTGCAGTCATGCTTTTTCCTTGTTCAAACGAAACAGATACCCGGTTTTCGCTGGCAACTGACGTTGCCCCGATATTACTGAACGCTGACCCATTGGCTGTAACCGTCCGGTTGTAGGAAGTATCGCTAAGGGATTCTATGAAATTACCTGCTCAGGCCCGTACCTGCAAGCAGCATTATACTCTAGCGCAAAACCCATAAAAAAGGCCGGTCACCCGGCCATTTTTATGCTGACGATCCTTATTAAAAGTCGTCTTCCGGCACTTCACCGGTGATCATGAACTGACGACTCTGCAGATAGGCATCCCGAATAAAGATGTACTTGTCGCCAACAATCAAGCCCTCAGCGCCCCGAAGCCGGTTGCGGGTATCGAGAATATCCAGCGTATGAATCGCCATGAATTCCGGACTCCACCATTCCAGAGTGTTGGTGGGATTCAGCTCAAGATCAGGTACAAAGCCGACCGTGGAGCGGGCAGTCCTCGGCCCGTAGAACGGCAAAACCACATAGGGGCCGGAGGGCACATGCCAGCGGGCCAGGGTCAAGCCAAAATCCTGGTAACGGCGCTCAATGCCCAGCTCCGTGGCAACATCCAGCATACCCAGCATACCGATGGTCGAGTTAATCACAAAACGGCCACTGGTAGCGGCTGCATCCCCAATCCGGAGCTGAAGTACCGCGTTCACGAGGTTACGGACTTCCCCCAGGTTCTGGAAAAAGGATGTCACCAGCCCCTGAATCGGTTCGGGGGTAACCTTGTCATACCCTCTGGCGGCCGGATCAAGAATCCATTGATCCATTTTTTCATTAAAATGGAATATTTTCCGGTTCATCGGTTCCAGCGGGTCATCGTAGGACACCGGCTCATAGGCACTGGCCACCTGAGTAGCCAACACCAGCATCACGGCGGATGTCCACCGAAGACAGGCAAGACGCATGATTTCTCCCAAAATGATTACGACTATCGTTAGATGAATAACTTAATTATACCTTTCGTGCAGGCAATGGACATTGGCGTTATCCCATACATCGAAAGAAAGCACTGCTAGTCAAGGATTTGACAGCAGCAACCGCCGTTAAGCCCCCATTAAACTGGGGATAACAACCTCAAACGCTATCCACACCACGGGCACTTAACACGACACCGCATCATTAAGCCCCGGCAATGCACGATAACGCGCCAGATCCTCGGGGCGATCAACATCCCATAATGTATCCAACTCCTGCCAGCTGGCCTTCATTTCCCGCAAGCGGTCACGGGTTTGCGCTAGCACCTGACCAGTCCCCCAGTCTATGCGTTCGAATACGGCCGGTATAAACCGTCGCATACCCAGTAACACATAGCCGCCATCTTCCGCCGGCCCCAGCACCACATCCGAAGTCTCCAATGCAGCCATTGCCCACTTAAGGTAATCCCGCGTTAGAACCGGGCAATCACTGCCTAGAAAGAGCACCTTTTGTACCTCACCGGCCAGAGTCATCTTGGCCGCATGAGCCATCCGTTCTCCGAGATTTCCTTCTGACTGCAATTGATACGACCAACTGTCGAAAAGTGCGGGAAAGGACCCATCAATGCCGGCCCAAAGCTGTAAAGGAGCCAGCTGCCATTGCACCAACTGCTGCCCAACCCGGCACAATAGTGAGCTATGGGCTGAACAGGCACCATCCTCACCCACAGCGGGAATCAAGCGCGTCTTAACCCGTCCCGGTAACGGTGGTTTGGCAAACAACAGGATACGAGCATCAGGATGGGTGAACATAACTATCCCTAGTATTCAGTGATCAGGCCGCGTCTTTGTCATGGGTACGATACGACCTGGCCAACCTTTCCGGTGCAACACCGGCATAATACTGCAGACGGAGTCGCCACATCAGCAGGACAGTTGTCACTATGCCGTGCTTTTCCCAACGCCGACTATCCGTGACCACACAGGCTTTCAGGCAATGAGGCCGCTGAATCTTAATCAGTCGACGGGAAAGTTCAAGGTCTTCCATCAACGGGATAGGCGCATAGCCACCCAGCCGGTTAAACAGGGCTGCAGAAACAAACATTCCCTGGTCACCCGAGGCAACCCCTGTGAACCTGGACCGCCAGCTTATCATCCGCTCAATGATTCGAAACAAGCCATGCCGCCCAGTCAATCTGACATCAAATCGGCCCCACCCGTCACCTACGCCCAGGCAATCCGCGATCAGCGCATCCGCCCCCACCGGCAACGTGGTATCGGCATGCAGAAACAGCAACACATCACCCGTTGCCATCGCCGCACCGGCATTCATCTGTAAACTTCGCCCTTTTGGCGATGTAATCACCAGATCGGCTAGACCTTCTGCCATAGAAATGGTTTCATCATCACTTCCACCATCCACCAGAATCAGCTCATGCCCAGAGGCTCTGAAACATTGCAGACCCGTCAATTTTTGACGTAAGACAGATGCTTCATTCAAGACCGGGATAATGATCGACAACTTCATGATTCAGGGGAGTTCCATCCGGGCGACAATCCACAGACACCAACAAGACCAGCTATTGATGAAAAGCCATATAATCGTCTATGATAGCGACGCATCTGGATGAGCGACAACAGCTATATGTGCTTAACTGTATAGACGTTAGTTCAAGCAATGTCCCTATAGTTCAACCGGATAGAACAGCCGCCTCCTAAGCGGCCGATACAGGTTCGAGTCCTGTTAGGGACGCCAATAAAATCAAGCACTTAGAAAAACCACCCAAACCACATGGTTTTAAAATCACGATTTGGGGACACTTGTGGGGACACTTAGCAAAAGGCTAGGAATTGCCCATTCTGCCCCTCTGAACATCATTTCCACCCATATCCACCAGCCATAGCACAACCACCAGCACAGCCGTATCCTGTCTGTTCTGCTGTACAGGCCTGTCAGTATCTGTGGCATGTCGACGACATTGATGTCGTCGACATAGCGGTTTCCCATAGTCAAAGTGGGGACACTTAGGCGGGAATCTGGGGACACTTAGCGCAGGATCTGGGGACACTTACGGGCTTCCGACCGCCATCAAATAACGATCAAATAACCGGCAAACAACGGTACCGGCAGCGGCTCGCCAGTGCCCGTGGCGGTTCGGTATTGTATATTGCAAAGTCGTGCCCTTGGTGCGACACTGGCGCCCGTCTCCTGACCAGTCTTCAAAAGCTGACTAGGGGGGCGCCATCTTCTCAGGACGACGCGGCGTGACGCCGGGTGTCCTTGTGCAATACAAGACCTTTATGGGAAAGCATAAGGGGGCTGCCTAGTGGCTTTTTGAAGCGCCCGGCACCCTATTGCTCAAGCGCTTGCAGACGATCCTGCAGGCGCTTTATTTCTTCCTCGACTCGGTCCCGCTGGTATTTCAACGCCATTGCCGATGTGTGGCAGCCGGAACAATCAGACAATTCCATAGATTCAATCACCTTTGTCAGATTATGGTGGGTGTCTTCCAGAAACTTGAGAGAAGACTGTAAATATTCATATTCGTCCATCATTAAATCTCTGGGCGAACAGACAAAATAGCGGATAATCTGGTGGNCTGGTGGCTGGTGGCTGGTGGCTGGTGGCTGGTGGCTGGTGGCTGGTGGCTGGTGGCTGGTGGCTGGTGGCTGGTGGCTGGTGGCTGGGGCGATATATTCGCCCCTTTAAATGTGCTTTAACGCTTCACTGACATGATATTAATATGGGCTTCATAAACGCCTGAAGCAACGCGGTTTCCACCATACGCAAAGGCGTCCGTACCATTTGCTCTGAACTGAAGTTCAAATTGATTCATTCCTGAAAAATCACCGAACACCGTCAACGACGTTGATATCTGATCATGTATCTGCGTGTAATAATTTCCGAATGCTGTATCCATTCCAGGCCCGATTAATGGCACGGTTTCCCGAATCACATTTCCATTATGCAGAATTCGGATATGCGCATTCATTGGCCCATTGACACGACGTCCGGCAAAAACACAACCCGCTGTAATAAAAATTCGTTCACCGAGATCTTCCCCAGTTACCCGCAATAAATCAGCCCATGAATTAGCGGAGAATGTCACCAAATCATTACGACTGATCGCCAGCGGAATAACAACCGAATCCTTTTGAATCATCAGGGTATCAATGACATCTACTGTTCCCGCTTTAATGGAAGTCGCTTCCACTTCTCCCGAAACCTTTACATTCTCAAGATGACCACTGGTTGCATTAATGACCCCTTTTACTACCAGTGAATCAGCGTCCTGATCGTAATAGAGTCTGGCGTTCTCTTCCGTTTTTTCTCCCTGCCCTACCCATATCGGATATTTTCCTTCACTGGAAATTTCGACCCGTTTTCCAACTGCGGCATTAGTTTTGAAAGTTCCGGCGGTAGCGGTACCGAGATTAGCGGATATGGCTGACAATTCATTCACGCTGATTTTGTCGGCACCCACCATGGCGCTATCCGCTTCATATTGTCCCGATATACTGGTATTGGATAACCCCCAGATATCCACCCACGCCAGCCTGAAAAACCATTTCCCTTCAGCAGACAAGGTGACTGACGTCCCCTGCGATGTCGCCAGCACGGTGTCACCGGTCGGTGTGAATTCATTGTCCTGGCTACCCCATACCCGCAGTTCCTTCAGGTCTGTCAGCATCGGATCGGCACAGGTGATCATAAAGCCGTCGACAACGGGGCTGATCACCACATTGTCGGGAATAGCCGGTGCAGGGTTCGTCGCACTCACCACGCCCCACTCCGGCGACTGCTCGTTGTTGGCGTTGACCGCCTTCACCTTCACCGTCAGCGAGCGGCCGGCGGCGTCCTGAATGGCGTCCAGATAGGAATACTCGTAGCGGGTGATGGTATGCAGCAGGTATAGGCTCCGGCGCAGCTGTCCGCCGGAATGCACCTCCAGCAAATATCGGGCGGCACCGGCCACGGCATCCCACTGCACCTTGAGCGCATCACCGGTGAACGGTTCGGACAGCACAGGTGATACATTGCCTGGGGTGGCGAAATCACCGCCGGCCACCAGGTCAAGGTACGCCCATTCACCACGGGTTGCCGCCACCGCCGCGACACGGATCGTCACCGGCCCCGGCTGGCTCTCGATGCTGGTTTCCGGCACATAGGCCACCGGTTTCGGTTGCCAGGTCTGCCGGCCGTCATCACTGAGTTCGACGTGGTACCGGTCGGCATTGGCCACCGTGTTCCAGCTCAGGAAGATGACCGGTTTCTCCTTCGTTCCCCCTTGCGCCGCCAGCAGGCCGGTTACCTTGCCGGGGCCGGATGGCAGGGGAATGTCCGGCAGGGGTGGCGGTACCTGTCCCTGATCGGCATCATGCACCGCATCGGCCTCGATGACGCCGGTGATGGTGATGGTGTCGTCATTGGCGGGACGGATACCGGTCACCTTCACCGGCCTTGCCCACTTTGATCCCTCGCCGATCATGAAGTGGGTGCGTTCCCGGTCGTAGTCGGTCACGATGGTCATGCCGGCAGGCAACTGGTCCAGCAGGTTGATGCGGTGCGGTACGCTGCCCTGTTCCACCCGCAACGGGCCTACAGGCTCGCCGTATTCGTTCCGCAACCCCATGTACCAGACCTTTCCGGCGGTCAGGTCGACATCTCGGCTCAGTGTCAGGATCTGCCCGTCCACCCGCACGATACGACCGGAGAACTGCGCCCCCGCGCCCAGCAGGTCGTGGTTCAGGTAGATCACGTCGCCATAGCCCGGGATATAGCCCTCCATCTCGGTATCAAACGTCACCAGCTGACGGCGAAGGCGGTTACTGGCGGCAAGGTACACGCCCTCTCGCCATGCCTGGTCACGGCTGGTGACACCGAACAGGGTGACCTCCTCCGGATTGTTGCCGGTATCGTCCGGCAGGGTGCAGAGAACGCTTTGCTGTTTGTAGTCCTTGTCCTGGTCCCAGTAGATCACCTTCACGCTGTCCGCCGTGCGGTCGTTGTGCATGATGAAATCCATGGACAGGTTCGACACATTGGCCATGCTGAACATGGCGCTGGGTACCGTCTGGCGCTGGTCGCGGATCATGCGGATCCGGTTGCCGTGGCGCACGGGCATGGCGCGTCCGGTCTGGGTGATCTTGGTCAGGGCTTCCCAGAGGTTGGAATCCGTATCAAACCGGCCGTTGAACTCGTCCCCACGGCTTTCGTAGGTGTTCGCCAGGGTGAGCAATTCGCCGTATTCAAACACACTGTCGGCAAAGTCGCCGCCGTACCGTGCCCTGACGGCATCGCAGAACGCCCAGACAGGGTTGCGGGTGACCTGCGGGTCTGTCCATCCGGTGCCGTCGACATATTTCGGCACCAGCCGTTCCGCCACGCAGTTGATCAACCGGCTGGCGCTGTTACTGAGGCTTTCACTGGCGCGAACCCTCATTGCCAACAGGGTGACATCCCCGTATTCGTTCTCGCTGACCATGTAGCCACGGATAGCCCCCAGCTGGGCGTTCATCACCTGGTAGCTGGAGCCCTGCCCGGTGGTGCGCTGCACCGTGACCCGGTACCTTGCCGGTTCCACATCGGCGGACACGGTGACACGCTTCGGGGTGCGGGTGCGGTCGGTGATCGCGCCGTCGTGAATCACGATGGTCTGGCCGATCTGCTCACCGGCATCATTGACCGATTCCGCCGTCACACGGATATGGACACTGACGCTGTATTCGTCGCCCTCGTCCGTCATGCCGATCAACCCGCCCGGGAATACGATGTCCACCCCGATCCGGCTGATCTCCGTGCCGATGTCGTTGATGATGTACGGGCCGTGGGTGACCGGTTCATTCATGCCCTGCCCGCCCGCTTCCGCCGCTGTCACCACGGCACTCGGGAACAGCGTCACCTTCTCGTGGGGTTTCACGATCTGGTAGGTCACCTCCGGATAATTGGCGACCGGGGTGTCTTCAAAGCGGATGTCAGACAGTTCATTGATGCCCTGCCCGATGCAGAACAGCTGGTACAGGTACTGTTCATTGCTGTGGTATTCGGTGTAAGGCTGGGCGGCAAAGTCGGGATAGATGCGCAGGCGACCGTAATTGACCGGAATCGGCTGGTTCAATCGCGCCTGGTTGCCCTGTGCGGCGATATCGTATGTGGGGGAACCGCTGGACCCGATGGAGCTGTTCGGCATGTCCGGTGTGGGCATCATGCTGTTGATGAGCATACCGCCAGCGATCATGATACCGGCCTGTACAATGCCGACACCGACGGCTCCCGTAATACCCATGGTTCCGGCCAGTGCCGGTGCGGCATAGGGGGCAACCACCATCAGTGCAATGGTGGCAACAATAGCCAGCGGATTGCTGCCGCCGTCACCGCCCTGTGGCAGTGTTACAAAGCACACAGGCGCATCGATCATTGTGTGGGCGTAATCGGAACGCATCAGCTCCTTGCCACGGTACAGACAAACCGTAGGGCGTCGGTTAAGCCGTGTATCACCACCGTTATCGTCCAGCCACTGCCGGATAGTCTGTGGGCGGTCGACCTCGAACCGGTCAACATCCATGATATTAAATGGGTTGTTCAGCCAGTGAACAGAAGGCGTCTGCTTCAGGATCGGCGGCGGATTTTTGCTCATTGTTTCCTTCAGGCAATAAAAAACCCGGACAATGCCGGGTTAGTCAATGAATTGTGCAGGTCAGCAGTCATTACCTGTGTTTTCCACCCAGCGCCGGATAACCGGCTGGGCTTTGTTCCAGGATGACAATGCGTTATACACCGTCACCCGTGTATGGTCGTCATCGATCGCCTTGACCTCAATGCCAAGGTAGGTATCAATACCCAGCCCTCCGGAGAGCACCACGCTGATCACCCCTTCCCTGATATCGGTGTACAGGTCGCTCCTGACCTGCATCTGCGCAGTGATAAGACCGGTTTCATAACATCGCCGGGCATTGGCCTGAATGCGCCGATAAACACTCTGGTAGTTTTCGTTTACGGTGTATTGCTGCCTGTCGGCATAGTCTCGGGTCAGCGCCTGGTGTGATGATGGCGCACACCCAGCCACCAGCACAACCGCCAGCATGATCCCGGTCAGCATTCGCATGATCTGTTCCCGTTCTTTCGACATATCAGCGGAAGTTTATGCGGCGCAGGTGAGCCTGTCGACATGCCGGTAATACTGCGGGTGTTTCCAGCCGTGCTGTTCCGCACTGGGCAACGTCTCGCAGACACAGCCTTTGTGCTTGTAAGTGTGAAGGTATCGCCCCCCGTCGATGTCGAGGAACAGGGCCACATGGGTGGGATGGATCCGGCCTGAACTGAAGAACACCAGATCAAGGTGAGTCGGTTTGTCGACCGCCTGCCAGAGCGACAGCACCGGATGGTCACGGAACACCTGCCGGACTTCCCGTATGCTGTCGGCATTCACGCCCAGCGCCGGCAGCTCGATGTCCAGCCGGTTGCGGTAGACTTCGCGCACCAGCCACCAGCAGTCCTGTTCACCATTGATCCACGGACGACCGAGGTAATCATAGAGCCAGTCCATCAGGCCAGCCCCGGGAATCGATCAGGCGTATATTTCTCGCGGGGGAACGCGAGGTTGGCGGGGTTGATGTGCGCGGCGGTCACGCTGATGTTGCGCATGTCCGCCGAGGCATTCCTGACCGCCAGCTTCAGCGGATCACCCAGCAGGGTGGCGACACCGGTCGTGTCGTCCCACACATAGGGACGGAACACCAGCGTGATCTCCTGCCCGCTCCGGCTGGCCAGTTCAAAATACGGGGTGACGGTGCCGGAGACATTGTCGACCCGAATGGTGATAGAGGGGTCCGGTTCCTCGTTCACCGGCGGGCGCACCATGTCGAAACTCATGGCGATGAAGGTGGCCGTGGTGCCATCCTCCAGCGGGGCGACCAGGTCGGTATTATCCTTGACGATCCGCAGCGGCTGCGTGAACGCCGGATGGTTCAGTTCCAGGGTGACCAGGTGCACTTCGGTGCTGTCACAGTTGGCATAGGCTTCTTTTTCGGCGGGGGTCATAACTTACAACCCAAGCAGAGATTTCTGTTCTCTACCCCAGCGTACGCACTCGTTTCGATAATTTATATAGGCATC
>NZ_BAABFL010000125.1:0-8646 GCF_039540975.1 Kistimonas scapharcae | reverse complement strand
CAGAATCAGTGTTCAAGACTTACCAGAATGGGTGTTCAAGAGTTACCAGAATCGGTGTTCAAGTTGTGCCAGAATACGCAAATGCTATGCGTGAGCTTGGAAGGGATATTGATAATGGGCATAAGCAATTTTGATTTTTACTCGTCCGCGATTTACTTCGCAATCTTTGTTGTGTTGATAGCCTGCTTTATGCCGAAGAGCCGTCAGCGGGGTAATGGCTGGAATACTATGCCAGTAGACCGGTTGCATTCGAACGATGAGTCGCGTTGGCATGCAATGGAACAAATGCCACTGGAGCTGCTGTTTGGCGAAATTCTGCACAATGAGCAAGACATTGAGATAGATTCTCCACCGCTTTATGGCACCCCAGACCAGGTATACAGAAACGAAGACGGTCAGCTCGTGGTCGTTGATACCAAGTTTCGAGCGAAGCCCGAAGTGCGCTTCAGTGACCGCGTGCAGCTCAGTGTCTATGCCTACATGCTTTCTACAAAACTCAAAGATCCAGAGATGGTATGTGGACACGGCTACATTCGGTTTGTGCGCTGCTATGGTGATGACCCCCAGCAACAGCCTGGCATGGTGAGATACGAAAAGGTTCCCTTGCTGGACATGGAAACGATTGAACTGATGTCTGAGGTGTATTTGAGGGAATGCCGGGATCGACCCGGCAGGCTCAACGCAACCAGCGATACAATTTGCTGATCCGGGCCATAATTCTGCCAGAACTTCTGCTTGTTTTGCCCTGCTTGGATTCTAATTGAGATTCAAGCCTTTTCACTTCCTCTCTCATGATCAATTTTCTGACCATGGGGGAGTGTATCTTCTCGTAATCAACAAAACCGCTAACCGGCAGGGTTGGGACCAGATTCCAGTCGAACTCAGACTGTTCAGAATGTGTTTGAGTCACGTCTTTGAGCATCCATATTTTTGGTGATTTTCCAGAAAGGTAAGTCAGCTATCTCAGCGATATTTTTCTGACCGTCGATGTACAGTGAGCAGTGTTTGCCGAGATTTCTGATAGTGGACATCGTTGTGTCATCGTCAGATTTGGACGAGGTATTGAAGAGCGTCCGGATGTCTTTTGCGGACAGGTTGGCAACACGGTGTATAACCCAGGTATTCATCAGAGGGGTGAAGTCAGTGTGCGTGGTCTGGAAGTGCGAGATATCTTGGGTTGACAGCATGACTGCGACACCATATTCACGCCCCTCTTTGAGAAGGCGGCGCAGCGAGTCAAAGCCGGGTCGCATGATATTGTCGGCTTCATCAACGAGCAACAATTTGTTGATTCTCCGGTGGTCGCCATTGATGCTCGGTTTTCCATGAACCTGCATTTGGGAAAAAAGGTTGTCCAACACGAGAGCAACAAACAGCTTTTGTATGTTTCCGGACAATTTCTTAACGTCCATCACTACAACACCCGTCAGAAGCTCATAGATCGATCCTGAGCGTGTTTCCGGAGAAAAGAACTGGTAGGTAATAATATCTGACAACGCAGCGTAGAGGCTGTCTTTTGGGCGTTTTGGGATGCTATTAAGAGCGTCCCAAACATCATGCACGGTTGGCGGATCTAAATGGAATGTTTCAGGTTGGCCAACTTCAATGCCGTTGAATCGATACGCTTCCAGTACACAATCCAGCAAAAGCTTCTCTTGTTTTTTCCCGAGGCCGTAGGCTGTTACCAGTGTTTTGACAAAAGTGACGCCAGTGTAGAGAGGTAGCTGAGGATCCTGCATGTCCCCTGTGAGACTAAATGGGTTGAATGGGAGGTGATAAGGTCGACAGACCGTGGCATTTGTCGCGGTTATGAACTTGTCAGATGTGTAGTCGTCCTTGTAGTCGATGATGAGCATTCCGATGGGCGTGTCTGGGTCGACGTTAAACCGTTGTTGCTGGTATAGCTGATAGAGAAGAGATTGGACGCACTGTGTTTTCCCTGTACCCATGGTACCCAACACGCCGATGTTTGGATTAACGCAGACAGAAGTGTTTGTAGGCTCCCAGTAGTGTTTGCCGGCCGAAGACGATCCAACCTCAATCTGAATGCACCGTTTAGCTGCCTGGACGTTTGATGGCTGCGATAGGGGAATAGGGGCTTTCTGGTTGAATGCTTGAAGCTGCCCGGTCTCTGGTGTGGATCTGACACGCAGGGGGGCTGCACCTTTGAGCTTGCGGTACACAGGTGGGACCAGCAACAATTTTTTTGCTCGTGTGATCGCTACATAGAATAGATTGATTTCTTCCTCATCAATCACATCATTGTCTTCGAGTGATTGGATCAGCCGATCAAAATCATCAGCGATAAGGACGTTATCAGATTCAATTCCTTTGCTACCGTGTGCAGTGACCAGGCTGATTTCAGCAGTATCCTTGCTATCTTCAGCGGCGGTTTTCAATCTGGAAATAATTGAGCATACATTCTCCCGACCTTCCGAAAACAGCTTGACCAGTCGGGACAGATCAGGATCGGAAGTGATTTCCGATTCCGTGATGATTTCATTCCAGGAGCGAAAACTCCGCAGAGTAGGGTGAAGTGACCCTGATGTAGATTGTTTGTCGTCATAAATGGACAATGCAGATTCAAGGAGATTAATAAATGTAGAAATCCCCCCTGCAATGCTAACGGAAAGTCCTGAATCGCAACACTGGAGAGCATATTGCAGGACCGTCATATTGGTTCGACATATCACGAGTAGAGGTTTCTCGCCCGCATATTCGTTTGTAGATTTTATGGTTGTTTCCTGAAAACCTTTAATGCTTGCTTTGTATCCCTTGAGTCTCAGGATCAGGTTCGCAAAACTTGCTATAGAATTGCCATAGCGAAACGATTGCGTTAGATGAAGCTCGGGAAGATCGATCCTGTCAATTGCATTGATGGCGCCACGAAATTTGTATATTGATTGATGCGGATCCCCCACAAATATAATTTGAGCCTGCTGCTTTAAAACGACATCAAGCAATACTCCGTTCGCATCCTGGGCCTCGTCAAAGAAAATGCAATCAGCACAGAGGTCAGGATTTGAGAGCTGCCATACCTTTAAATACGCATCGTGCGTAGAAGGACATTCAGAATCAGCAGAAAGCATCTCTTGCGCCAGATTTTCAGAGCACACGACAAGCCATTGAACTAAAGAGTTCCTTATTGAGTTTTCAAGTTGTCCACTTCTGACAAGCTTGTCTGCAAACTCTATTGTTTCAGCGGTAATGTGTTTTTCTGAAAGTGCGGAATCAGCACTTCCAAAATATTCAGCCACTATCTTTCTGGTTGCGGTTATTAAAACACCTGTGCTGAAAGGAAAACTAAGTTTCTCCGGGAAGCCTGCGAAATGCTTTATGTCGTCACTTTTAAGTTTAGCGTCCAGCTTTCGACTCCATTTTGCCTTGTTAGGCTTGACGACGTTTTCCCATGCAAGACTGTGGGCAGTTCGAACAGATACATAATCTGGGAACTTTCCTCTAGCATCATTAGCCAATGCTCGGTTAAAACAAAGATACAGAGATTTCCGCACATGATATTTGGCAATTGCTTGAAGGGTTGATGTTTTCCCCGTACCAGCAAAAGCTAAAACCTTGATGCTTTGGTTATCCTTTGCTGCTTTAACGATTTTGCACTGTTCATCCGTTAATGGATAATTATTGATGCTAAGATTATTGTCCATTTAACGACCTATTGACAGACATCCAGGCTGCTCTTACCCGTGGATTGCTTTCCTGTTTGAACCTGAACACCTTGAATAGATGCTAAGGTTAGAATCTGTTTGTGACAGGTTCCCAAGCATTTAAGGCTTTTACGGATTTTCTCGAATTGCTTTTCTGCACTTTCGATAATAGGTAGTTCCCATTCAGCAGCATTTTTGAATTTCTTCAGTGTGTATTTATCACTTGTGCCTTTGCTTACTTGCTTGACTATTCTGACTCGATTTCCTCTAGTTCCGAAGAATCTAACGTCCTCCCAGATAATTAAGAAGGAGAAACCGGACTTTTTTAATCTCATAGAGTATCTGGCCTTGTTATCAAAACCAGATCTTTGGTTGTTTTTATAATATTGAAGATATATATCTTCTTGAATGGACAGTGCTTCTTTGTGCAGTGAGTCTATCTCTGAATAGACCATGTTGAGCATATGCTGTAGGTTTTGGTCTGTCATGGTTCTATCCTATAGTCTATCTAAAAGGATAATTAGGTATAATTATCCCACAGAGGATTCTAATGTGGGATATGAACTGCAAGTAATCCTATATACATAAGACCTGTAACGCATTGATGTGCATCAAACAGCGGCGAGGAAGCGGTATAAATGTTCTGGATTTGTAGGATATTAGAAAGTGCTATCCATATGGGATAAAGACATTCCTTATCCTATCTTTATAAGATTTGATCTGATTGTGGCTGAATGCCTGCATCAAAAATTGTGAAAGAAAGATCAATAATATTCCATGTAAATGTGGGATATTAGGAAGTGTTATCCATATGGGATAAAATTAAATTAATATCCTTTACCTATAGCCATATATCAGTTTGATATATGTCAATTATTTGATTGTAACATAAATTTACAATCCCTCGTGTTGATGACGAGCGCTGTGTGTAGTTATGTATAGGCTGAACACTCTTGCTATCGCTGTTTTTATGGTTTTTTCATTTTCTATTAATGTATCAATACTTGATGAGCTTGACAGTTCATACTGGGGAGAGGTGGCCCGAGAATACTCATTGGATTCAAGCCTTCTATACGCTGTTGCGTTAATGGAAAGCAAGAAATCTACAGATAATGGTTTTGCAAGTGTAACGCCTTGGATGTGGACGTTGAATAGTTCAAACCTATCTCGGTCTTATTATCAAACTAGAGAGGATGCAATTGAGGCATTAAATTCTCTTTCTAATAATGGTGTCTTTGATGCCAGGGTAAACGTTGATATTGGCATCATGCAATTGAATTGGATCTGGTTTGCAAAGCGTAATGTAGAAGGTATCCTACCAACAGACCTCATTGATCCGAAAACGAACATAAAGTATGGAGCGGAAATTCTACGTGAGAGCATAGATTCTGCACCACACGATTATATTTTGGGTGTTGGACGTTATCATTCCTGGGATAATGAGAAAGCGCGTCTCTATGGCAATGAGGTTATTGGTATATCTAACGCTTTGAAGTCTTTGAGAGAGAAAAGCTGATGAACAATATTTTATCGAAAATATGCGATGATGTGAGAGAGCTTAATAAGGAACTGCTTGACGTTATATTCATGGAAGGCCATTCCGATGCTTTATTGTTCACCGGCCTTTCAGCTATGCAGTATAGTGGTTTGAAAACACTCTACGATGCAGAAAATAATGTTCTATACGAAAACAACTGTCTACTTTTGAAAATATACTTAGACAATATGGTTCCTTTACAGATTAATTCTTTTGTAAAACCAATACATCTTAATACGATTATTCTGCTTGGTTGCCGGAGCCTCCTACGCTTTGATAAAAAAGTTGCGCGGGTTGTATATGGCGTTGACGAAGCTACGGCCAGCAGTATTGCTGAAATGAGTTATTCAGAAATAAAAAAGATAGCGGGCTATAGTATTTTGAAGCCTGCCTACCGATTTGAGTATTGCCGCAAGATCACATCCGATGTGAAGGTGTCGCCACTTTTGCTCAATGCCAGCGTTTAGAGTTAGATTGTTTTCTGATGATAGAGAGATAGAATCTCGCGGGGGTAAAATGAGAGACATTATTATAACGAATCCAAAAATTATCTCAGACACAGTGAAATATATTGAACAAGGGTTCAATACTAATATAGTCCTTGAGGAAATCGACTCAAAATTGAAAAAATACTTTATTCGTGAAATAAGAAAGAAAATCGGTGCTGAGATAACATCCTCGGGCAAAATGCCAAGTTGCAAGAAAATCATTGAGTCAAAAGTTCGAAGCTACCACGCATCAGTTGTTGTTGCTAAATACCTGAAAGTGATTGGAGGGGGGATAGAGTCGCAACTTAAACCAAACTGCGATGACGTACATGTAGCATACAGTTTCTATCAGGACGATATTAAGCGTAGTCATCTTAAAGATACAGAAATGTTAAATATTAACGAGGCCTGGGTTCTGTGCAAAGGATTGCATCATTCGGATATCTCTGTCGTTGGCTGTCATGATTGTGGCTCTTTGTTTGTTTTGATGAAAAACTGGCATGAGCGATCCTGTGTAGTATGTTTTATGAACAACAAATTCGGTCAGAAAGGGAAAAGGAAGACATCAGGTTTGTCGCCTGTTGTCCATAATTGACAATAGAAAAAATTTCTCTTTTCCGCACTTGCATAAAGGCCACTCAGCGTTACTCTAACGGCACGGCAGGTAAATTGAGGTTTGGGGGAGATAACCATGAGCAAAAAGAAATATCTGGCGCGGATCTCTCAGATTCGGAGCGTTTTTGAGGCTTTGACGCTCTTTTCCGGTGCTGCCTGGTTAGGTGCATGGATCAACGATAAAGATGCCGGATTGATGAATATTCTGATTATCATAGCGGCCGTGTGCCTTTCTATGACTGCTCTGATGTCGTTTCTTTATGGTCTTATCGATAAAAAGAATGTTGAAAAAAACGAATACTTAAAACCTAAACGGCAGGTTCAGGCTCAGGATGGATGGTGGGATAACTCACCGTTGTATTATAACTATTCAAATACAAAGCGTAAAAATAATGACCCATGGATCGGAGCAAGGAGTGGTTCAATTTATGAATACAGCCCAGGCTTAAGGACTATTCCATATCATGCGACGGAGGACGATTTCGTCTGATGAACCTATGTATTATTATCATACAGAGCACGAGAGCCTATATTGGCACCCGTGCATTATGGTTAAACCTATAGTGTTGATGCTCTTGGTTGGTCCCGAAAGTCAAAGGGTATCCGGTATTCGGCAATAGCTTCAGCGTTCAGTTCGTTGAACTCCTTCAGGTCTGTTGCCACCCCTGCATCCTTCATGGTTCCGCTACGGATAATTGAGGCGAGCATCCCTTCAGCAACATCCTGAGATACGTTCGATTCTTTTGCCAAGGTATTGACCAGGTTCTGCCCTTTTTCCGATAGACCGGGATTTGTGACGGAATAGATACCATCTTTTCCATCAGATCTGCCAGCTACCTTCCCGCCGCCATCTTTGGTGTTCTCGAATTCGATACCTTTGTACAATCCATTTGCATATTCGGGATCAGCAACAACCTTCCCAAAAATGTGCGCCTGTCTTGGTGAATACCCTTCGTTCAAGGCGTCCTCGGTCCCTCTCTCATAAAGTCGCCCTGGCTTTGGTGTTCCGATGTCCGGGTATGCTTCCTCGGCTGTTTGTTTCGGAAGATGCTCACCATCCACAAACTTTCTTCCGGCCAATTTCGATGAGATCTGTTCCCGGCGCAGATCAGCATTGTGGGCGAGGTTCTGGTCGTGCTGGGCATCTACGTTATCTTGTCCTTGCGCGTTATGATCCCCTACCGCCGCTCTTCCTGTGATTGGTTCTGCTACTTTTTCTTTAGCCAGTTGATCAATCATCGATTCATTAATATCGGTTTTAACACGGGTGTTTTGATCTCCCGCATTAATTTCAGCAGATTCAGCAACATTAGAGTGTACAGAAGAGTTTCCAGTTTCTGGCATGCCATAACCTGCGGCTTTATACATGTTTGCGGCAATTCGTGTTGCTTCTGGCGAACCCATTTCTGACAGGGCTGTTAATGTAGCGGCGATCTTTTCCTGATCATGACTCGCAAAGCCTATACCCATTTCTGCAAAGCGATCAGTGACATTGTTGACGGCTTTTTGATATTTCAGATTTCCCTGTGTTGCATCCATGTAGGCTTTCATAACAGGGTTAACCCCGTTATCGTCACGGACATTTGCCATCCGGGATGTCACCTGCATGGGGTTGTGACGCATCTCTGCACCGATACGCTGGTCGGCAGAACTCAGCTCATTGTAAGTCTTGCTTGCCTGTTTCACTTCTTGAGCAGCATCAACCACATTCCTTTGGTCGGTTTTATTCATTCCCGTGGTCCAGGCATCAACATTCCCTTCGCTGGCATCGCTGCGAACAGCATCGTTAAGTGTGGCGGCAACCGATTCATCTTTATTCAGTGATTCCATCGCACTTCGCATTTTTGACAGTTGAGAGGCTTCTTTTGAGCTCTTTTCGAGAGAATTGTTTTCATTGGCTTTCGTCTCAGTTCCAATAGAAAGCCCTCCCGTTAAGAAAGGAACACCGTCGAAACCTAAACCTATACTCCCTCCGCCACTCACCGACGTTTGCAGTGCATGAGCAGCCGCAACAGTCCGGGCTTCATCTTTGGTGAGTCCATGACTTTCCTCCAGTCCTTTGGCAATTTTGTTCACGGCTTGCGCGGTGTTTGAATTGCTACCTTCAAGACTTTTTGCAAAATTCTGCGCGTCGGTTCGGGTAATGGTGTTGCCATAGGTGTTTTGGATGCCATTAGATATCTGGCTTTGCAGGGCTGTCTGGGCGGTTTCGACCCGTTGACTGGCAGAGGCAACCTGTTTTTGCAACCCGGAGCCAATCGATAACCTTAACTCCCGCTTAACGATCTGAAGAAGTAAGGCTAAATTGAATGAAGAGAGCGTCCCCTGTGCTCTTCAGGCAAAA
>NZ_BAABFL010000124.1:0-56648 GCF_039540975.1 Kistimonas scapharcae | reverse complement strand
TATTTTGCCTGAAGAGCACAGGGGACGCTCTCTTCATTCAATTTAGCCTTACTTCTTCAGATCGTTAAGCGGGAGTTAAGGTGTTTTCAGGTGCATCGACTAAATGCATGCCTGGAAACACCGATAAGCCAGAAAAGAGTGCCTTAGTTATTTATCGGACGTCATGATTCCTCCCCTGTCAGTCATAAGACCGACAGGGGAGGAGTATAGATACCATTTGCTATCCCCGGTAAACGCAGGGATACCGAATGTGTATAAGGCATTGGTTAGCTTGCTGGTGATAGTTGATCAAATTGTTGCGGTAATCATCACTGAAGACCGGTATTCTTTAATCACAAAAAACGTCAACGACAATGTGATATTACTGTTCTCCGAGCAGATTGCATGGATTGGTTATGACAATAAAAAAGATCCTGCTGCCGGTCATTATTCTGGCTGTCTTCTTACTTGGCGCGTTGTTGCTGGCGGGGTATCAGCCTGATCGCCAAACTAGGGCCGCTGCTCCTCCGGGTATACTTGTCGAGACACAATCTTTGCAGATTGAAACCGTGTCTGTTCAGATTGAGAGTCAGGGCACTGTACAGCCTTCCACTGAAACCACGCTGGTGTCGGAAGTCTCTGGCCTTGTCACGGGGCTGTCGCCGGTGTTTGTCGCGGGTGGCGTATTTCGTAAGGGGGATGTGTTGATCCGGCTGGATCCCCTCGATTATGCGGTGTCGGTTCGTCAGGCAGAGGCCGCCCTCGCAGCGAGTCAGGCACGCCTCACGGAAGAGCAGGCGCGACGCCAGGCTGAAGCGGTCAACTGGCGGCAATCCGGACGGCCGTTGGCAGACGCACCACCGTTGTTGTTGAGAGAGCCGTTTATTGCGGAGGCAGATGCCAACGTCAAGGCGGCACAGGCCGAGCTGGATAAGGCGCGACTCTATCTTGGAAAAACAGAAATTCGTGCCCCCTATGATGGCATGGTCAAAAGTCGCCAGGCAGATATCGGTCAATATGTTTCTCCGGGTACACCATTGGGAGTCACCTTTGCCACCGAGAGTGCCGAGGTGCGTTTACCAGTGACGGCTAGTAGTTTGCCACTGTTGGATATACCGGCATTTGGTAGTATCGCGAACGGACCTTCGGTCACACTGACTGCGCAGTTCGGTTCCCAGGCAGTCCAGTGGAAAGGCGACATTGTTCGCAGTGAGGGTGTCGTTGAAGGCTCAACCCGCATGCATGTGCTGGTGGCTGAAGTCCATGACCCGTATGGTATGACTCAGAGAGACAGTAGGATGCCGCTGAAAGCGGGACTCTTTGTTCGTGCATCCATTACGGGTATTTCTCTGGACAGTGTGCAGGCGGTTCCCCGTTCCCTGATCCGGCGGAACAATGAAGTGCTGGTGGCTGACAAGGGGGTGATGCGTCTTCGCCAGGTGAACGTGCGTTATGCCTCGGCCGGGATGGCATATGTGGATAGTGGTTTTCAGGCCGGAGACCGCCTGATTACCACAGTACTGGAAGATCCGCTGGAGGGGATACCGATCATCGACCGCAGTCAATCCGATGGAACGGGCGAGGGGTAACCGGTGAGTAGTGAAACCTATGAACGGCAGGGTGTGATTGCCTGGTTTACCCGTAACCCTGTGGCCGCCAATCTGCTGATGTTGATCATTGTGGTCGCAGGGATTGCCGCGGCATTCAGTATTAAGAAGCGCACCTTCCCCGATTTTGAAATCAATAAAATCCAGGTGGTGATTGATTATCCTGGTGCGTCACCGGGGGATGTCGAGCAGGGCATCAGTATCCGGGTAGAGGAAGCGCTGAACGGAATTGCCGGTATCAAGGATATTGAATCCATTGCCCGGGAAGGGAGCGGAGTCACGATTATTGATGTGGAGTCCGGCTTTGAGGTGGATGATATTCTCACCGATGTCGAACAGGCCGTGGATGGCATTACCGGGTTGCCGGAAGAAACGGAAAAGCCGGTGATCAGCAAGGTCGAGAATGACCGGATGAACAATGTCATCTGGCTCTCGGTTTACGGTGATGCCAGTGCCTATTCCCTGCACCAGGTGGCAGTCAGGGTGCGCGATGACCTGTTGGCGCTACCGGAGGTCAGTAAGGTCAAGGTGTTTGGTGATGATGATCTGATTGTCGCCATCGAAGTGTCGGAGCATACCCTGCGTGAGTATCGTCTCACCTTTGCTGAAATTGCCCAGGCTGTGCGCGGTGATTCCGTGGATATTGCCGCCGGTTCCGTAGAAACGCCGGATGGCGATATTGTACTGCGTACCCGCGGACAAGCCTGGTCGCCGACGGATTATGCGCGCATCATCCTGCGTTCAAACCCTGATGGCAGTCGGTTACGACTCGGGGATATTGCCGATATCCGCGAAGAGTTTGACAGTGATGATTCGCTGTCACTGTTCAATGGCAAGCCATCCATCAGTCTGAATGTCCTGTCTGCCGGGGATGGCGATGATATTGCTTCCTCAGCAGCCGTTGCCCAGTGGGTGGATGAACATCGTGACCAGCTGCCCCAGGGTGTTGCTGTCGCAGTATGGGGGGACAGTGCTTACTACCTGCAGGGCCGCCTGGATATGATGTTGGAGAATATGCTGGCGGGTGCCGTGCTGGTCTTTCTGGTATTGAGCCTGTTCTTGCGAATTCGGGTCGCCTTCTGGGTGATTATTGGTATCCCGGTCAGCTTTTTAGGCGCCATATGGTTGATGCCGGTGGGGCCGTTTCCGGTGTTTGTGAATCTGATCAGCCTGTTCGCGTTTATCCTGGTACTGGGGATTGTCGTCGATGACGCCATTATCATCGGAGAGAGTGTTTTCACGGAAATCGGGCAGCAGGGACATACTATCGACAACGTTATCGTTGGCGTGAACCGGGTGGTCGTGCCCGCTATGTTCGGTGTTTTGACGACCATTGCAGCATTTGCCCCTGTATTAACCGTCGGTGGTCAGGCGGGACCATTTTTTGAATCCATTGGTGTTGTTGTCATCTTGTGTTTGTTGTTTTCACTGGTGGAATCCAAGTTGATTCTGCCTGCACATCTTGCCCATATGAAACGTTTACCCGCCGTCGGTGATGAAAAAGGTTGGATCAGTCGTTTGCAGGATCGCTTCAATAAATCTCTTTTGTCGTTTGTTGCAGGGATCTACCGGCCGCTGCTTGAAAGGGCTGTGATACACCGTTACGCCACCATCGCACTGTTCGTCGGTTTGTTGATGTTAACCATGGGTGCGATGAAAGGCGGTTTGGTGCGGTTTGTCTTTTTTCCGGAGGTGCCGAGTGATTTTCTTGAAGTCACGGTAAAAATGAATCCGGGAACAGCGCCTGAGGTCAGGAATCAGACCCTGGAAAAACTGCAAGTTGCTATTCGTGCATTGGATAGCGACTACCGAGAAGAACATCCTGACAGCTTCGGGTTATTGAAGCATGTTCTGATCTTCACGAACGGTGATACCGTCGGGCAGGTTGTTGTGGAAATGACCAAGGCGGAAGGTCGTACGCTGGATGCTTATGAGATTGCCGATCTCTGGCGGCAGCGGGTGGGTGATCTGCCGGGTATTCGAGTGTTGGATATCAAAGCGGGGGAGAATGCCGGTGGAGGCAAGCCCCTGTTTTTCCAGTTGAATGGCGATAATTATCCGCAGCTGCAGGCTGCCGCCCGGGAACTGGAACAGTACCTTCGCATGACGGACGGCGTGCACAGCATTGAAAACTCCTTTGAATCCGGTCGTGATGAAATCATCCTTTCACTGAAACCCGGTGCCCGGGCGTTAGGGTTGAGCCTGGCCGATCTGGGAGGGCAAATTCGTCAGGGGTTTTATGGCGAAGAAGTGGAACGTTTTCAGCGCTACAGTGATGAAATCCGGGTGTTGCTGCGCTATCCGGAGGATGAGCGCAAAACACTGGCCCAGTTGGAATGTGTCCGAATTAGAACGGCCAATGGGGATGCTGTCCCGCTGGAAGAAGTGGCTGAATTGGAACGCGGACAGGGCTATGCGTCGATCCGGCGGTTGGATGGTAAGCGCAGTATTGCCGTCAGTGCTGATGTTGATACGTCCCGTCTGGAACCGACGACAGTGATCGATGATATCAATAACGTGTTTATGCCGGAGATGCTGAAACGCTATCCAGGCATTGAACATGGACTTGAAGGCGCCAGTCTGGAAGAGCAGAAAACGCTGAGTAAACTGTCGCAGGCGGGTCTTTTGGCACTGTTTATGATTTATGCGCTGATTGCCATTCCACTGCGTTCCTATACCCAGCCCTTTATTATCATGTCTATTATCCCGTTTGGTTTGATCGGGGCTGTGTTTGGACATGGTGTATTGGGTCTTAACCTCAGTATGTTATCGATATACGGGCTTATTGCACTGGCGGGAGTGTTGGTGAATGACAGCCTGATTCTCGTCGACTTTATTAACCGGGGGCGCGAAGCGGGCATGCGGTTACGTGATGCTGTGTTGCAGGCGGGGGAAAATCGTTTCCGGGCGATTATCCTGACATCACTGACGACCTTCCTGGGGCTTGTGCCGATTCTTCTGGAAAAGAGTCTGCAGGCACAGTTTGTGATACCGATGGCAGTATCCCTCGGGTTCGGTATTTTGTTTGCGACGGTTATCACTCTTTTCCTGATTCCTGCGTTGTATATGATGCTGGATGATCTGGCTGCTATCAGGCAGCGTGTGTGGCAAGGCGCTGGTCTGGCAGCTCTGGGGAAACGGTGAGTGCTGTCTGGGTGAGATCGGGGTGGGTCGACACCGGTGCTTTCCGTTTTCCGCCGCATCCACAGGACTCCTGTCCTGCGATGCTACCGCGGCATCCCTGCCGCTGCTGCAAACGAAAAGCACCGGTGTCGACCTTCAATATCGAGGATTCAACGGGTAGGTGATGATTCGAGTTGGCTCAATCAAAGGGTGAAACTATGGGCAATGCGCTGGAAAACCTGCAGGAACATTTTCGGAAAATTCATCGCTTAACCCATCTTGCCGCGATGGGACAATGGGATCAGGCCGCCATGATGCCGCCTGGCGGCAATCAGGCGCGCAGTGAAGCTCTGGCCGAGCTGGCCGTCATTATTCATCGGGAAAAAACACACTCTCATGTTGGGGAATGGTTGGATGAGGCTGACAGTGACGCGGCGGATGCTGACAGCAAGGCTTCATTGCGTGAAATGCGCCGTGTCTGGCAACAGGCTACGGTGATTCCCGAGGCGCTGGTGCAGGCCAAGAGCCTGGCAGGCAGTGCCTGTGAGCACGCCTGGCGAACACAGCGTAAGGAAAACGATTGGCAAGGGTTTGCTGTGAATCTGGAAGCCGTTGTCAAACTCTCCAGGGAAGAGGCGCAAATCCGTGCCGAAAGCATGAATTGTTCGCCCTATGATGCCTTGCTGGATCTGTATGAGCCGGGTATGAGCATTGCAGAACTGGATCGCATTTTTGCTGACGTGAAATCCTGGTTGCCGTCATTGATTCAGACCGTGTGTGAACAGCAGAAGCAGGATGCAGTATTGACGCCCAAAGGGCCTTTCGCAATTGAAAAGCAGGCGGCGCTGGGGCGCAAGATCATGACGTTGTTGGGATTTGATTTTGATCACGGACGCCTGGATGTCAGCGTGCACCCCTTTTGTGGTGGTGTACCGGAAGATGTGCGTATTACCACCCGCTACAACGAGGATGACTTTACCCAAGCGTTAATGGGGATTATCCATGAAACCGGTCATGCCCGCTATGAACAGAATAGGCCGGCGGCAATGTTGGGTTTGCCGGTGAGCGAGTCACGCTCAATGGGAATTCATGAAAGCCAAAGCCTGTTTTTTGAAATGCAGTTGGGGCGCAGCCCGGCATTTTTATCGTTGATCGCACCGTGGATTGTTGAGTCACTTGCTTTGGGTGATGATCCGGCGCTTGAGCTGGATAACCTTTGTCGTATCTATGATCGGGTCAGCCCTGGCTTTATCCGTGTTGATGCTGATGAGGTGACCTATCCTGCCCACATCATTCTTCGCTATGAGATAGAGCGCGACCTGGTTGAAGGGCGGATTGAAGTAGCTGATATCCCTGCGCTCTGGGATGAGAAAATGCAGGCTTCGCTGGGGTTGAATACACAGGGCAATTACCGCGATGGCTGTATGCAGGATATTCACTGGACTGACGGTTCTTTTGGTTACTTCCCCAGTTATACCCTGGGTGCCATGGTCGCTGCGCAGCTATTTTCCGCACTGCGTAAGGAACAGCCGGATGTTGATGCGCAGATTCGTGCGGGGAATCTTCAGGGAATATTTGACTGGTTGCGTAACGGAATATGGCAGCAGGGTTCCCGGCTGGAAACGGATGCACTGATTCAGTCTGCAACGGGAGAAACGCTCAATCCAGCGTATTTCCGTCAGCATCTCGAGCAACGTTATTTAAAGGGTGCCTAAAAGTCTGTTTAAAGCGGTTATTGGAATCGACTGAAATAGCCTGACAGCTCAACGATGTCCTGATCGGAAAGCCGATAGGCCATAACATTCATGGTCGGGTTTTTAATTTCGCCATTGCGATAGTCGCGCAGTTTACTGGCCAGCGCGTCTGCTGTCTGGCCGGCCAGTCTGGGTCCTTTCATGGCGGGGTTGCCCTGGCCACGGGTTCCGTGGCAGCTGGCACAGCCTTTCGCTTGTACAACTGCTTGTAATTTTTCCAGTGGTATTTTGTTTGTGGAGACGTTGTCTGCGAAGGCCTGGCCTATCAGGGTTATGAGCAGAAGGCTGGTGACGGCGTGTCGGCTGGATTTCATAATGTCTCCGGGTGCTGTCCTTGCTATTGCAAAGGGATAACCGTTTGCTGGCATTATACTGGAAGAACATGATCGACTAATCCCCACAAGGGTGGATGCCATGAGTGACAGTGTTGCAGGGAAGAATGGAGCTGAAAAGACGGTTCTGGTGACTGGGGCAACGGGGTTTATAGGACGGTTCCTGGTGCCTGAGTTGCTGGCGGATGGCTGGCGGGTCATTGTGTATGCGCGCCCGCCGCTGGATCGGGTCATCAACATACTGGGGCCATCAGTCAGCGTCGTCTTGTCACTGGAAGAGTTACAGGATCAGCCCGGGATTGATGCCTGTATCAATCTTGCAGGCGAGGGGCTTTTCAATAAGCGTTGGACAACCGCACGCAAACAGGTATTGATGGACAGCCGTATCGGTGTCACCCGGCAATTGCGTGAATGCTTTGAACGACTGGATACCCGGCCTGGGGTACTGATCAGCGGTTCTGCTATCGGCTATTACGGGATGCATGGCGGTGATGTCAATCTCGCGGAACAGGATACGTCGGGTGACGACTTTGCGGCAGACCTCTGTCGTCGTTGGGAAAAGGAAGCCAGGGATATGGAGGCGTTGGGCATGCGGGTCTGCCTGCTGCGCACGGGGATTGTTCTGCACCCGGGCTACGGTGCGTTATCCAAAATGTTGCCGCCGTTTCGTTTTGGACTGGGTGGGCGAATGGGGGATGGTCATCAGGTGGTTTCTTGGATCCATATCCGCGATATGGTCAGTATTATCCTGTTTCTCCTCAGGGATTCGTCGTTATCAGGGGCATTCAATGTCACGGCACCTCATGCCGTGACCAACGATCAGCTATCACAGGCACTGGCATCAACCCTTCATCGGCCCTGCCTTTTGCCGATGCCGGGCCTAGCATTGCGCATGCTGTTGGGGGAGTCCGCTTCATTGCTGCTGAGTGGGCAACGTGTGATCCCGACCAGGGTGGTGGAGCATGGTTTTTCTTTCGCTTTCCCCAAACTGGACGATGCGCTAAAGGATCTGTTGGCGGCTCGCTAACCTGTTATTCAGATTGTGTCGTATGGTAAAGCCGATTGAAGAGGCGTGTGCAGTTTCGGTCAGCGAGACGATAGAGGCTTGCAGGTCGATTGCTGCCGCGGCGCTTCTGGCCACTGTCTTCTAGTAGATTGCCCGCCAGAAAGCGGTTACGGATAGAGCGCATGGGAGGTGCTTTGCCAAGGATGATGCGAAAGGCATCCCGGATATCCGCAAGCGTGAAGAGTTCAGGCAGGAGATAAAGAGGAATTGTTGTGTATTGGATCTTGCTTTGCAGTCGTCTGATCGCTTCTTCTACCAATGCGGTGTGATCGTAAGATAACGCGCATACAGGGCTGCCATCCTGAATATCACACCAGCATGCCAACGGACTATCGGAGATAGCCAGATCTGCACCGAGCAGGGCGCAGTAGACAACCGTCAGTGACCAGCCCCGGGAATCCCGGTAATGGTTGCCAATAGAAGCGACCTGCTCAAGATAGCCCGGTTCGGCATCGATTAATGTGCGTACCTGCCGGCGTGCCGCATCATCCAGTTCATTATCCAGTTCGGGTTTGATTCTGCCTGCCGGCAGGGCCGGTTTGACGGTAGTCGCTTGTGCATCCGGCAGACGAGTCAAGACCTGGAGTTTTCCTTCGTGTATCCGAAATGCCGCCACATCAACGGAAATCAGTGCCGTTGACACTGACATGGCGGTGGTTGTCCTTTCTGTTGGCATGAATCTCTCTAAAAGCCGTTGTTTGCGCTGCTTGCCAGTAACCGGCTGAAACCCTTTCGTCAGTATACCTGTACTGTGTTATCTTGACAGGTTAGTGAACTATATTCACTATGTTAATGAATATAGTTCATTATGTGGTCAGTTGGTTATGCGGAAGCTGGCAAGTAGAGAGCGGACGGCAGCGTTTGATGTCGATGCACAGAAGTGTTTCACACCACTTTGCCCGCAGGAATTACCGGTTCCGGAAGGCCACTTGATTGTGGAGGAGTTGAACCGTCAGGCCGCCTGTGCCCGTTATCGCATTGGCTCCAAAGATGCCCATCCGCCATCGGCGGTATGGATTGCTGATGCAGAACGGCCAGTATTGTCTCCGGTTGCCGGGGAGAATGTCGATGTCCGATGGCCGATTCACGCAGTGCCGGGTACGCAGGGTTTTGAGTTGCTGGATGGGTTGCCCGAGATTGCTGCGTACGACTACTTCGTCTGGAAGGGCGTTGAACCCGATATACACCCTTATGGTGCCTGTTACCACGACCTGGCAGAGCAGCGCAGTACGGGGGTCATAGAATTCCTTCGGCAGCAGGACGTTGATACGGTGTTGGTCGGTGGGTTGGCGCTTGATTACTGTGTCCGGACCACTGTGCTGCAATTGTTGAGGGCTGGCTTTCGGGTGGTTGTGAACTGGGCTGCCTGTCGTGGGTTGGCGCCGGATTCATCGCAGTCTGCCTGCCGGGAAATGGCTGAGGCGGGTGCTGAATTTGTTGATTCTGTCAGTGATTTTGATGGTGTTGATGACTGACGGTATCGGTTTTTTGTGATTATAAAAGAGCAGATCGTTGTATGACCGGACCGGTTATTTCGTCGTTACTGGATACGGATTTTTACAAGTTCACCATGCAGCAGGCGATTTTTCATCATTATCCTGATGCAGTGGTGGAAGCCCGCTTTCATTGCCGGACGAACACAAACCTGGCACCACTGGCGGAGCGTATTCGTGAGGAAGTCGTTGCCCTGGCAAACCTGCGTCTTTCCCTGGATGAGCGACAATGGATGGAAACGACGGGCCTGTTCCGTAAGGATTACCTCGACTATCTGCAGGCCTCGCGCCTGGATCCGGACTGCGTCACCATCCGTGCCGGTGCGCAGGGGTTGGAAATTGATATCCGTGGCAGCTGGCTGGAAATCACCCTGTTTGAAATCTACATTCTGGCGATCGTCAGTGAGTTGTATGGCCGTTATCTTGATCCGGTCATGAGTCTGGACGAAGGGCGCCGTCGGTTGTCCGATAAACTGGATCAGCTCCGTGGCGCCGCCAGTCAGCGGATGTACGACGGGTTTAGTTTTGTGGATTTTGGTACCCGCCGGCGTTTCAGTGGTGCCTGGCAGCGTGAGTTGATCGCTTGCCTGGCTGAGTCCGTGCCGACCCAGTTTACCGGAACAAGCAATGTCATGCTGGCTCGAGAGTTTGGTCTGAGGCCTGTAGGAACCATGGCCCATGAATGGCTGCAGGCGCATCAGGCGCTCGCGCCCGATCTGGGTTCCAGCCAGAAGCAGGCACTTAAGGTCTGGCTTGAGGAGTATGGCGGTGAGTTGGGTATCGCCTTGACGGATACCATTAATATGGATGCCTTCCTGAATGATTTTAATCGGGGCCTGGCTCAGGCTTATCAGGGCATGCGTCATGATTCAGGTGATCCCATTGTCTGGGGGGAAAAAGCAGTTTCCCATTATGAATCACTGGGTGTTGATCCATTAACACGAACACTGGTCTTCAGTGATGGGTTAAACCTTGATATGGCGCTACGCATCTTCCGTCATTTCCGTGATCGCATCCGTGTCAGTTTCGGGATTGGTACCTGGCTGACCAATGATGTTGGCGCCTCACCCCTGAGTATCGTGTTGAAACTGGTGAGCTGTAACGGCCAGCCAGTGGCGAAGATTTCTGATGCGCCCGGTAAGACGCTGTGCTTAGACAAGGGCTACATTGCCCAGTTGCGCCACGTCTACGGGTTGTGCTGATTTGTAACTTCAGCTGTATCCCGCTAGGATACGGCCCTGTTACCGGGGAGTAGCCTGCTCCCGGGAGTCGTCTGTCGGCTCCCTTGTAGCGTGATCATCAACACACTTGGCCCTCATGGTCATGGTGATCGCGACCTGCCGGAACCTGTCACGGGTTCCCGGGTTTGGCAAGACCGGAACGCAGTATCCTGACACCTAGGGCGGGCAGGGTAGTGTGTTCCGACGTTGTCAGACCCGCCCTTCTGGATATTTTCTTGGATGCATTGCTTGTCTCGACACTGACTGTCGCTATCGCAGAAATTGGTGATAAAACCCAGTTGCTGGCGTTACTCCTGGCCTGCCGCTATCGACGTTTCTGGCCGCTGTTCTGGGGTATCTTGATTGCTACGCTGGCGAACCATGGGCTGGCCGGATTAGTCGGGCAGTGGCTGGCGGGTGTTTTCTCGCCGGACACCCTGCAACTGCTGGTGGCGCTTTCCTTCATCGGGGTCGGGTTGTGGACGCTGATCCCCGATAAGATGGATGAAGAGGGTGACAACAGAAAACAAGTCGGGCCATTTCTGGCAACGTTGGTGGCTTTCTTTCTGGCAGAAATCGGCGACAAAACCCAGGTGGCAACGGTGATCCTGGCAGCGCGTTATGATGCACTGCTGATGGTGGTGGCTGGTTCAACACTGGGAATGATGCTGGCCAATATACCGGCGGTATGGATAGGTTGTCGTGCCGGTGATCGCTTCAAGTTGCAATGGGTGCGTTTTGTGGCGGCTGCACTCTTTATTGGTCTCGGTATTTTCAGCCTGTTTGGCTGAGAAACGGGTTGCAAACGGGCGTGCTTTCGGGGAGAATGCACCCCGCTGCCGACGAGCTCTCAGTCGGCATCTTTATGGCGGACCTTGCCGGTCCCCCCGCAATGAGCAGCTGTGAACTCCGCCAGGCCCGGAAGGGAGCAACGGTAGCAGTGCGCGCATGTGCCGGGGTGTGGCTGGTAGGGGACGCCTCCATTCTATTCTGCTCAATTCATTACTTGGATTTGTGTCTATCAAGGCGATTTCATGCAGTGGTTTCGTGCATTGCTGGTGTGATTTCAGTTAGCATATAACGTTGTAATTGCCTGAGTGTCTTCCTGTAACTGTTGTGGAATGACCTGCCGTCTGTTGCGGTTTCCCGGCTTGAGCGGGGCTGCAGATTGGCTGGCACTTGATTTCGTGTCCGGAATTGTCCCTGGAGTAATGAACAGCCAATGAGTTATCAGGTACTTGCCCGAAAGTGGCGTCCCCGTACCTTCAAGGAGCTGGTAGGACAGGTGCATGTCCTGCAGGCGCTGATCAATGCCCTTGATAGCGGCCGGCTTCATCACGCCTATCTATTCACGGGTACCCGGGGGGTTGGTAAAACGACCATTGCCCGTATCCTGGCCAAGTGCCTGAACTGCGAAACCGGTGTCACGTCGGAACCCTGTGGGCAGTGTTCCGCCTGCCAGGAAATTGATGAGGGGCGTTTTGTAGATCTCATCGAAGTCGACGCTGCTTCCCGAACCAAGGTGGAAGATACTCGCGAACTGCTGGATAACGTCCAGTACGCGCCCACCCGGGGCCGCTTCAAGATCTACCTGATCGACGAAGTGCATATGTTGTCCCCGCACAGTTTCAATGCGCTGCTGAAAACGCTGGAAGAGCCGCCACCCCATGTGAAGTTCCTGCTGGCCACTACCGATCCGCAGAAACTGCCGATCACCATCTTGTCTCGCTGCCTGCAGTTTAGTCTGAAGAACATGTCGCCGGAAAAGGTCGTGGGGCATCTGCAGGATGTCTTGGATAAGGAAGGCATTCAGTACGAATCCAGTGCCCTCTGGCAGTTGGGGCGAGCGGCGGATGGCAGTATGCGTGATGCGCTCAGCCTGACCGACCAGGCGATTGCTTTCTGTGATAACACGATTACCGAGCAGGGTGTCAGCGCCATGCTCGGTACCATTGATCGAAGCCAGGTGCTGAATGTGGTGTCGGCACTGGCGACCGGTGATGCATCCAACGTGTTGAATACTGTTGCGGGGCTGGCGGAACATGGGCCTGACTATGCCTCGGTATTGGCGGATATGCTGTCGGTCCTGCACCGGGTCGCCATTGCGCAGGCTGTTCCCGATGCCGTGGATAACAGCCAGGGGGATCGGGAAAACGTACTTTCTCTGGCGCGGCAGATGACGTCTGAAGATGTGCAGCTTTACTATCAGTCGGGCCTGATTGGTCGACGTGATCTGCCGCTCTCACCTGATCCGCGCACCGGTTTTGAGATGGTTATGCTGCGTATGCTGGCTTTCCGTCCCGACGGTGTGCCGGTGGCGCCGGTACAACCGCTGCAGCAGGGAAGAGCACCGGCAGGGCAAATGGATAGTAGTCCTGCTGTATCGACGCCGGAACAAAGCGAGCGTGAAGAACCTGAGCCTGCAGTTGGAATGGCTCAGGAGGTGCCGGAACCTGTTCAACAGGAACCGGTGCAGCAGGAATCTGCGCCTTCACACGTAGTCGATCCTGATGCGTTCAATGCTTTGGCTGCAGAATCGATAGAGCAGGAGTCTTCGCTGCAAGAGTCTGTTGTTCTGGCTGAGCCGGTAACAGTGCCTCCAGAACCTGGGTTTGTGCGACCAGAGCCCGAGGTCGCAGTCATCTTGCCTGAGGTTGTGGCGCCTGAGTTCCCCGTGACTCCTGATGCCACAGTGCCAGAGAATGTCGTTCCTGAGCCCGCGGCTGAAGAAGTATTGCCGCCGTCAACAGAGCGGCTGCCGTTATCTGCGTTAACACAGGATAGCTGGATTGCGGTATTTCAGGAGCTGCCATTGGCTGGTGTTACCCGTACAATTGCCTCCTATTGCCTGCTGGAAGCTGTCGACGGTCATCGTTTGACCATGGTGCTTGACCAGAATCACGATACCTTATACAACGACACTCATCGTCTACGTATGGAGACGGCGCTCAGTGAATATTTTGGCACGTCGGTGACGTTGGCAGTGGCGCCCGGCGTCGCTGAGCGGGAAACCCCCGCGGCCTGGCGTGAAAGGCGTCGACAGGAGCGGCAGCAGGAAGCTGTAAACAGTATTTATGCCGATGAGCGGGTACGGACACTGGTCAGCACATTCTCCGGCACCATTCTTGATCATACAATTGAGCCGGTCGACTGATCGTCGGCCGTTGAACGACGAAATACCAATATCAGACCTGCCATACAGGGCGGGTCGGTCATTATGAGGTGGATATGTTGAAAGGTGGTATGGGCAACCTGATGAAGCAGGCTCAGCAGATGCAGGAGCAGATGCAGAAAATGCAGGAAGAGCTGGCCAATGCCGAAGTGCAGGGTGAGTCCGGTGCCGGTCTGGTACAGGTGGTCATGAACGGGCGTCACGATGTCCGCCGTGTCACCATCGACCCCAGCCTGATGACTGAAGAGAAGGAAATGCTGGAAGATCTGCTGGCTGCGGCAGTGAACGACGCTGTGCGCAAGCTGGAAAAGAACCAGCAGGAACGTATGGCTGAGTTGACCGGTGGCATGGGTTTGCCTGCCGGCTTCAAGATGCCTTTCTGAGACACTACAAGCTATGTCATTCAGTCCGCTAATTGTTCGCCTGATGGAGACCCTGCGCTGTTTGCCGGGTGTCGGACCCAAGAGCGCCCAGCGCATGGCCATGCACCTGCTGGAGCGTGACCGGGAAGGGGCGCTTGCGCTCGCAGAGACCCTTCAGGCTGCCATGGAAGGGGTAGGACGCTGCAAGCGGTGTCGTACGCTAACTGAGACTGAACTCTGTGCGATCTGCTCCAGCCATACGCGGGATCAGCGATTGCTCTGTGTCGTTGAAACACCTGCAGATGTGCTGGCTATCGAACAGGCGGGGAGTTACCGCGGTTACTACTTTGTTCTGATGGGACACTTGTCGCCTATCGATGGTATTGGTCCGAATGATATCGGTGCGCCTGAGTTGCTCCGTCTTCTGGATGAGATTGAGGCTGAGGAAGTGATTCTGGCGACCAATCCTACTGTGGAAGGGGAGGCGACGGCCCATTATCTGGCGGATCAGGTACGTCGTCGTGGGTTAAAGGTTTCACGTATTGCCCACGGTGTGCCACTGGGTGGTGAGTTAGAGTACGTCGATGGCGGTACACTGGCTCATGCCTTTGCCGGGCGCCGGGAGGTCACTGCCTGACTGTGAGTCCGGCTATCTATTGTTACGGGATAGCCGGATTTATTTCGATATCAGTTGTTATTGCCTGTCTCGATCTCTTTCAACATGGCTCGCACCTTGGTCATTTCCAGACTTTCTTCAGCACTGACAGGAACGGTAGTCTTTGCTTTTGTCAGCAGTTGCTTAATTTTTTCAGCTTCTTTGCTTCCATGCAGACGATTCAGGGCGATACTGTATTCCAGCGGGATGACCGGTGGTAGAGGGGTGTGATTCATCGCCTGCTCAAACCATTTTCGCATGCTTTTCTCATTAGCGCCGTAGGTCATCCTGGCAACCAGTTTTCCTGCCTTCTCGATAATTCCTGCGTGTACACCGCCCAGTGCTGCGGCTCCGAACAGGTGGTTGGGTTGCAGGGACATTAACTGTTCAAGATCTGATTTCATTGGCCTGGTGTAACCGGTTGCCAGGGCTTCGCTGAGGCTGAGATCTTCGGCAATGCGGGCTTTGGCGTAAGCATTGCTGAACAGGACGTAATGGGTTGCTGGCTGATAATCTCGCATGCTGTCAGAGAGTGTAATCACCTCCCGTAGAAGATCGTGCTTTTCCTGGGGAGATCGCGCCAAATGCTGGGCGTAAATGCATTGTGCATAGAGCGCCGGGATATAGCCGGCGGGCCCCAATCGTATCCCGAGCTGTTTGGCTTCCTGGAATCGTCCCTCGAACAGGGCGCGCCAGGACTCCTGTAGTTGTAATGCGTAACGTTGATAGTGTGCATCATTGATAGCCTCGTGGGTGAGGGGCTGGGCGTCAGAGGTGTTGGCTTTGTTAAGTGCGTCAGTGATGATCCTGGTCAGTTCGGGATGGCGGCTCACCATGCTTTTCAAATAGGTGACATCGGGAAACGGTTCATTAATACCGGTGGTGAGACGATCCCAGTGCTTTTTCAGTTTATCGCTACTGTAATCATATTGCGGTAACGTTTCAGGATAAGCAGCCCATACATCATTTGCCTGTGTGAGGCGCGACAGTGTGGCCAGGATAAATATCAGCAGGAGAAGTGGTAATTTACGCATTACCCGTCCTTTGTCTTTTGAAAAGTTTTTTTATGGAAAACAACTGGGCTTGCTTTGCTTGTTGAGGGGAATAGTAACAAAGCGTTAAATGTTTGGGTTGGCCTCCCTGACAGGCCATGACCGGTTACAGGTCATGGCGAATATGGGGCGGTTGGCCGTTACTGGCGTACAGTGACGCTTGTAATAGTAATGGTTTCTGATGGAACATCCGCATGGGGTCCTTTACGGGTTGTACGGGTTTTACCGATCTTCTCCACCACGTTCATGCCGTCGATGACCTCGCCAAAAACGGTGTAGCCGGGTTGCGATTGCGAGCCGTCAAGGTAATTGTTATCAACCAGGTTGATAAAGAATTGGCTGGTTGCGCTGTCCGGGTTATTGGTTCTGGCCATGGCGATGGTGCCTCGCCGATTGGTCAGGCCGTTACCTGACTCGTTCCGAATCGGCTGGTGCGTCTGTTTGCGGTCCATGTCCGGCGTCATGCCGCCACCTTGTATCATGAAGTTGGCGATAACCCGGTGGAAGATGGTGCCGTCGTAAAATCCTTCGTTGGCATACTGGAGGAAGTTGCGAACGGTTTCAGGGGAGTGTTTCTTATCAAGGTTGAGGGTGATCGTACCCTGGCTGGTGTTGATATCAACGACCACGTTGTCCGTTTGAGGTTTCGGTGAGCTGGTGACCGGCTCCGGCGAGCTGGCATGACTGATACCCGTGATCAGTAACAGTAATGCGCCAACGAAAGTGAGTATGCGACTGTGCATGGTAGGTTTCCATCGCTGTTGAGTGGATAGTGTGTGTCCCCGCCTTAATCGACAGGGGCAGTAACGGATTAATCCTGTGAGTCGAGTGTAATGTGGCTGGTGTCAGGTGCTGGCGGTGGCTCATCCTGTGAGGGGTCAACCAGATAACCCGATTGAGGGCGCAGGCTAATGCTGCTGGTGTCTGGTACGTCGTAGTGAGGCTCCGGTTTCTTGTCCTGAACGTCAGCGCCGGCAGGTGCCACGGTGATACCTGTATCAGGGGTGTCGATTTGTGTTTTGTCACTGGTCGAAGGTTTTGGTGACGCTTTGGGGTCTGGTGCCGCTTTCGGAGAGGGTTTGGGGTGCGGTGCGGCTTCGTTTTCGGTCTGTTTGGGTCTCAGCTGGCAGATGGCACCGGCTTTTTTTAAGGCGGCCTGGTACTTTTTCGCTGTCGCTTCATCCAATCCGTTTTTTAGAACCACGGTTTTGCCGGAAAACAGCTTCTCAACCTGTGCCGGGCTTGCCTTGAACAGTGCGGCGACGTTTTTCCGCACCTGCGTTTCTTCCACATTGTCGTTGATCTCTCCGGAGAAAATCAGGTCGTAAGTGGCTGTCATACAGATATCCGTTGTTTGGTGCGGCTGATACCGCAGACCCCGTGTCATGTTTTCGCAATATTGTACTGCTAATTTTCTTATCAGCTAAAACGAATGATTGCAATAAAACGGACGAGGGGGAGTACGGATACATGGTACGTTTACTGCTGGTTGTCATGCTGATGGCAGGCGTCACATCACTGCGGGCCAGTGAGCAAATTGCGTCGAACCTGTTTGTTGACCCGCCTGAGGTGCTGTTCACGATACAGGGATCCAATACTATTGGCGCGCGCCTGGCACCAGAGCTGGTGAGGGACTGGTTGATGGTGCGTGGCTTTCAGCAGGTGCAAATACAGACAACGGCCGTGGAAAATGAACTGCAGGTTGTGGCCCTTCATTCCAGTGGTCGCCATGTGACCGTAAACGTCAAGGCGCATGGCAGTTCCAGCGGTTTCAGGGCATTACTGAATGATGAGGCGGATATGGCGGCGTCATCACGCCCGATTCGCAAGCGGGAGCGGTTGGCGCTGGTGCGGTATGGTGACTTGATGTCGGCCTCGTCGGAGTTTGTGGTTGGTATTGATGGTATCGCGGTTGTTGTACACCCGGACAACCCGTTGCAACAGCTGACGATTGATCAGGTGGCGCGGATTTTTGCCGGTGAAGTGTCGAACTGGTCAGAACTCGGTGGTGAAGATCATCCTATAGTGGTCCATGCACGGGACGAACGGTCAGGCACTTGGGATACGTTTCGAAAGCTGGTATTAGGTAAGGCCTACCCGTTGACACCGTCTGCTATCCGGTTTGAGTCCAATGCGGTGCTATCCGGACGCGTGGCAGCCGAGCGTGGAGCTATCGGCTTTGTGAGCCTGAATACGATCGGGCAGGCCAGAGCGCTGGCCATTGCCAGTGGCGAGGCCCGTGCATTGCAGCCTGGCAGGCTGACGGTGGCGACGGAAGATTACGCATTGGCGCGTCGTCTTTTCCTTTATCTTCCCTCGGTTCACCCCAATGCATATGCGCAGGATTTTATGGGCTTTGCCGTGAGTCAGCAGGGGCAGAGTATGGTCGATCACGTGGGATATATATCCCAGAATGTAAAGCCGCTGTCGCCGGTATTGAATGATGAGCCGATAGTCTATCGTGAACAGGTCGACCGCCACTATCGATTGTCGGTGAATTTCCGTTTTTACGAAGGCAAGGCCAGGCTGGACAATAAGGCGCTTAAAGATATTGAACGACTCGCATTGTTCCTGAAAGAGCAACCCGGTCGACTGCTTCTGGTCGGTTTTGCGGAAAACAAAGGCTATAATCCCAATGCCAGGCTACTTTCCCGGTTACGGGCGCGCGTAGTGCGTCAGGCCTTAATCCGTGAGGGGGTCCCCCGGGCTCAGGTTGATGTTTTGGGGTTTGGCGCTTATCTGGCTTTGACGGATCAACAAACCGATTCAGGGAAGATGAAAAACCGTCGGGTGGAGGTCTGGTATCGTCCTGAGGCCGGGACGGTCGCGGAGACTTTATAAGATGCTTCTTTAGACTGGTTGAGAGGGTATTGGCCTCGTGCTGACACGTAACCAATACCCATTTTCGTTATTGTCTGCCGCCTTTCTTCTCGTCCGCACTATGGAATAGCAGGTACATTTCGACCAGGATGTCGGGCAGTTGCTCGCACATATCAATGACCAGGTCGGCATTGGCGCTGATCTCGCGGAACTCCGGTTCATCACTGAAGACGCCGGAAATGGTCATCACCGGGAGCAGTAGTTCGGCGACTTCCTGCTCATGAGTATCCAGCCAGTGTTCTTCATGTTCAAAATGGGCTTCAACGAAACCGGTGCACCAGTCTGCCAGAGGGGAATCCATCGGGGACTCGTTGGCTTCGACATCAGCGGGGATTTCCAGTTCATCTTCATCGCTGTTGAGCTGGCGGTCAATCTCTGAGCGGATGATCCGGATGCTGTTGAGGGCGTTGTTTCGCGCGTCCGGGGAGGCTTTGTCCGTTAAACCCGCTGTCATGTAATCCAGTGCGGTGAGATCGTCCACAGTTACCGGGCCGACAACCAGGCCGGTGAGAAAACCGTGGGCGGAACGGTAATCCATGACATCTTCCTGCTGTTCGGTCTCGCGGTCGCCGGCCAGCTCGGTCAGGAAATCGGCAAGGTGCTGATGGTGCATATCCAAGGGAATAACCTCAAAAAATAAGACGGCAATCGGTTTGCCGGATGGGCGCATTCTAGGGCAGCACGTCGCTCAAGCAAAGTGTATACTGCCAAGCTTGTTAAACCGTCTGACAGATTGCATTGCTGCGGGTCTTACGGTCATGGTTCTGATCCTGGTGTAAGGTACTGAATGTCCGACAAGGCGCTTGAAGTTCTCCATAATACCTTTGGTTTTACGGCATTTCGTGGTCAGCAGGAACCTGTGATCCGGCGCGTACTGGCCGGTGGGGATGCGCTGGTACTGATGCCGACCGGTGGCGGCAAGAGCCTTTGTTACCAGGTGCCGGCCTTGATACGTCCAGGCACTGCGGTTGTGGTTTCGCCCTTGATCGCCCTGATGGAAGACCAGGTAAGAAGCCTGAATCAGTTGGGCGTACGGGTCGGCTGCCTGAACTCGGCGATGCCTGTGCAGGACCAGATGCAGACGGAAGAGGATCTTGTTCGTGGTGAGCTGGATCTGCTCTATGTGGCGCCTGAGCGTCTGCTGATGCCACGCATGATGGCGATCCTGGAGCAGATTACGGTCGCGCTTTTTGCCATTGATGAAGCCCATTGTGTGTCACAATGGGGGCATGACTTCCGGCCGGAATACCTTCAGCTCGCCGTGCTGGGGCAGCGTTTCCCCGGTGTGCCTCGAGTGGCATTGACCGCCACGGCAGACAGGCGCACCCGGAAGGAAATCATTGAGCGCCTGGCGCTGAACCAGGCAGAGTCATTCGTAGGCAGTTTTGATCGTCCCAATATCTTTTACCGGATTTCCCAGAAGCGTCAGGCCAAGCAGCAGTTGCATGCGTTTATTCTGAAGGATCACCCCGGGGAGTCCGGCATTGTTTACTGCATTTCCCGGAAAAAGGTTGAAGAGCTGTCAGAATGGCTGAATAACCACGGTATTCGCGCATTGCCTTACCATGCCGGTATGTCACCGGAAACGCGTTCCCGCAATCAGCATCTTTTCCATAATGAGGAAGGGTTGATTATGGTGGCGACAGTGGCCTTTGGTATGGGGGTGGACAAGCCGGATGTCCGCTTTGTCGCGCACATGGATCTGCCTCGCAGTATCGAGGCCTATTACCAGGAAACCGGCCGTGCCGGGCGTGACGGTTTGCCGGCAACGGCGTGGCTGGCTTATGGATTGCAGGATGTCATTATCCTGGGACAGATGCTGTCCCAGTCCAGTGCAGATGTTTCTGTTCGCAATGTTGAGAAGCAGAAGCTGGAGTCCATGCTGGCGTTCTGTGAAATCAGTGGTTGTCGCCGACAGGCACTTCTGGCCTATTTTGACGAGGCGCTGGATGAACCCTGTGGGCATTGTGACTTGTGTGCGGAACCGGTCGTGACCTGGGATGCCACCGATGCGGCCAGGAAAGCCCTGTCGAATGTTTATCGAACCGGTCAGCGCTATGGAGTTACCCATCTGGTGGATGTGCTGATGGGGAGGGAGAATGCCCGTGTAAAACAGTTAGGGCATGGCCAGTTGTCGACCTTTGGTATTGGTCGTGACCTCAGCCAGAAGCAGTGGCGATCTGTGTATCGCCAGCTGGTGGCGCGTGGTTTTCTCAATGTTATTGAGGAGCATGGTGGTTTGCAGTTGTCAGGAACGAGCCGTCCACTCCTGCGCGGCGATGAAGTGTTGATGCTGCGACGGGATCGCTATGAGGTGCAGGAGGCCCGTGAAACCCGCGATAGCATTGGGAAAGTGGTTGAAGTCCATCCGGAGGATGAGCCACTCTGGGATGCGTTGCGGGAAGTGCGCCGGGAACTTGCCAAAGCACAGGGTATTCCCCCCTATATGATTTTCCATGATTCGACGCTACTGGAAATGATTCGCCGTCGTCCCGCGAGTCTTAGCGAGATGGAGCAGGTGTCTGGTGTTGGTCAGCGTAAGTTGCTGGCTTATGGCGATGAATTCCTGACAGTGTTAAGAGTGTTTGAAGGTTCTTCCGTTAGTGTTGACCAGACCGAGGATGCCCTCGTTTGAGGGGCTCCTCAGGCTGTCTTTGGTATTGGCTGTTGCCTGGGATTACGGGCGTCAAAGCGGAACGTCAACACCGATCCGCAGTGTCGGCAGTGGTATTTAACACCGCGTTGAATCCGGTTGTGGCGAATAGCGGTTAGTGGAATTTCCCGCTCTGGGCAGCCACAGCCATAGATGAAATGGTGCCGACCGGCATGACGTATATCGTAGCTGTGGCAGCGTTCGGGGGGCACCTGAAACAACGCCATGACGGCCTGCCACTCCTTTCCGTGGGGCTTTATCCGGTGGCCGTAAACCTTGACTGCGATCAGGTGTGCCACCTCATGAGCAACGATATGATGGACAAAATGGGTAGGATTTTGCCGGTAGAGGGCGGGGTTGAATCTTAGCCGGTTCTTGCCAGGGAGTGCCTGCCCAGCGTCGCTACCGAGTAAATCCATCAGAATCACCGGGGGAGGAAAAGGGATATCGTAATAGTGGGACGCTTTGCGGATAAGCTGTTGAATGCGTCTGTTGATGTCCTGTTCAATCTGGCTCACAGCGACTGCCCTTAGTACCGGTAAACGATAAACCTTTCTCATGTTGATACGATCATGCCTTGCGTAAGGCCATGGATACTAGCCGTAATTGGACGTATCGTCCGGTCGAGGCAACTGTACGTAGCAGAAATGCAGATTAATGGCGGGTTGGGGAGGCGGCCATGCAGCCTGCCTCCCGACTGGCTCAGCTGGTGTAGATCGGACCGACCCCGATACTCCACAGAACAACGGTGATGGCAAGAATTGCTACCAGTACCACCAGGGCAATACAGAGTACTGAGCTGGAAAAGACAAACCCCTGTTCTTTGCTGATATTCATAAAGACCGGCAGGCCGGTATAGAGAAGGTAAGTGGACCAGCTGGCGGCCGTCAGTCCAATCAGCATCATCAGCCAGAGGGACGGGTAGAGGCCGATCAATCCGGCGAGAAACAGGGGGGTGGTGGTATAGGACGCAAAGGTGACGCACTGGCTGATGGTGGGGAAACAGTCATAGGTCTGTGCCATCCAGTGAATCGCCCGTCCCATCACGTAAACACCTGACAGCATGGCCAGGTAAGCCAGCAGGGCCATGGAGGCGGCACTGTCTGATGTCAGCCGGACAACCTCCTCGCTGCCCGCCAGGGACCAGCCGGTCACCGTTGTGCCAAAATAGGTGCATATGGCGGGAATCGCCGCCAGAACAACTACGTTGGACATATAGGTTTTGATCACAGAGGATTTTTCCTCACGGATACTGCGCCATTCCTGGTCAGGATGCGTGAATAATCCCCAAACATGAAGCGCCATGATTCTGCCTCCTTGCCAGTCGATCAGGAAACTCCTGGACTGCTCATGAGCTGGCTTGTCTGTTTTGGTTGTGGGTCAATTGTCAATACTGCTAACAAACAGTAGAACAGGCGACGCTCCGGATGGCAATAGTCAGCATTGTATGAAAAACTGTTTTATCTCGTTAAATTAGCTAAAAGGCATGAGGTGCTATGTCGGCGAAGCAGGGATTAGGCAAGATGGTAGCGGTATTACTGCTGTTACTGGTATTGACGGCTTTACTGGTGAATTCTGTTCTTGATCAAAAGGCGGAAAGCACAGTGACGGAGCCGGTTGTGACCAGCTCGCCGGTGTTTGGCAGTGAAATGCCCGATTTTGGCAGTATTCAGGATGTCAAAGCGAAAAAGGCAGCATTTTTTGGGTATATGAAGCCTATCGTTGATGCTGAAAACCAGAAAATAGCGACTGATCGTACCCGTATCGAGCAGCTATCCAGTCAACCCGCATTGAGTGAAACAGATAAGGCGTGGCTAACTTCTGTAGTGAAAAAATACCGGTTGTCTCTGGTGGATGAATTAACGCCACAATGGTATGCAGCCTTGCTGGAGCGTGTCGATACGCTGCCTGTCTCGCTGGCGTTGGCTCAGGCCGCGAATGAGTCCGCCTGGGGTACATCCCGTTTTGCCCGGGAAGGGAATAACCTGTTTGGACAGTGGTGTTTCAGCAAGGGCTGTGGTCTGGTGCCCACGCAGCGTAGTGAAGGGGCCGACCATGAAGTCAGAAAATTTGACTCTGTCGCTGGTTCTGTGGCCGCCTATCTCCTGAATATCAATACGCATGCACAGTATGCGGATCTGAGGGCCTTGCGTGCTGAGGCGCGTCGTGAGGATCAGCCAGTGACCGGTATTTACCTGTCACCCGGTCTTGTACGCTATTCCCAGCGGGGGGAAGCCTATGTTCATGAATTGATGGCGATGATCACGGGCAACGGTCTTGAAAAATACGATGTCGCGCTCGCGGCACCCGCCAGTCCTGGGGCTGGATAATTTAATTGGATCAAGTAAGTCGAATCCAAGGTGGAGGGGTGCCCATGTGGCGTAACTGGTTGTCAGGGATAATCATCTGGTGTTTGGCAGGTGTGGCTGTCGCGGCCCCGAAAAGTGAGTATTGGGCGCTGTGGGACCGGAGTCATGAGAAGAGCACGGAAGCGATTTCACATGTTGAATGGCAGCGCTTACTGGATGCCTATCTGATTGAAAGGCCTGACGTGCGCCTGTTTGATTATGGTCGTGTGTCTGCGGAAGATCGTGTCAGTCTTGACCATTATCTGGCGTATCTGGCAGGTCTTGATCCCCGTGCCTACAACCGTCGAGAGCAGATGGCGTACTGGATTAACCTCTACAACGCCCTGACGGTTCGGCTAATTCTTGACCATTATCCCGTAAAGTCCATCCGAAAACTGGGTGAAGGTTTTTTCAGTTTTGATCCCTGGGATGACGACCTCATCACTGTCGCGGGGCAGCGGTTGACCCTGAATGATATCGAGCACCGCATTTTGCGTCCGATCTGGAAAGATAAACGGATTCATTACGCAGTGAACTGCGCCAGTATGGGATGTCCAGATCTGGCGGCCTCCGCTTACACCGGTAAAAATGTTGATATACAGCTTGAAAAGGCTGCCAGCCGATTTATCAATCAGGCTAAAGGTGTCAGGTTTGAGGGGGAAACGCTGTATCTTTCCAGGATTTATGACTGGTATGCGGTTGATTTCGGGGACTATCAGTCATTGATGGTGCATTTGCAGCAATATGCGGCAGCGAAATCCAATAATAAACTGGTGACCTTCAAGGGGCGCGTTCGTTACGACTATGACTGGGATCTTAATGATGCTGGTGATCAATAGTTCAATGTAAAAAAAAGGGGCGTCAATGCCCCTTTTTTCTTTTAAGCCGGTAGGTCCATAATGTTAACCGGTTTTATTATCGCGTCTTCAGTGTTCGTCTCTTCATCATTGTCCGCAGTAAACTGGAGCGGAAATGTTTCCCGGTCAAACGCTGTGTCGCCATCCTCGACAGGTGTGCCCCGTGGCACCAGTTTGCTGAAATCGTAGAGCCTGTTATCGGCAAGGTGAGAGGGCGCGACATTGGTCACTGCCCGGAACATGCTTTCAATCCGGCCGGGGAAGCGTTTATCCCATTCGGTCATCATGCCCTTGATGGTCTGGCGCTGGAGATTGGGCTGGGAGCCGCACAGGTTGCAGGGGATGATCGGAAATTCCTTCAGTTCGGCAAATCTGGCGATATCCTTTTCCCGGCAAAACGCGAGTGGGCGAATGACAATGTGCTTGCCGTCATCGCTGATAAGTTTGGGCGGCATGGCCTTGAGCTTGCCACCGTAGAACATGTTCAGGAACAGGGTTTCGAGGATGTCTTCCCGGTGGTGCCCCAGGGCAATCTTGGTGGCGCCGAGTTCGGTGGCGGTGCGGTACAGGATGCCCCGGCGCAGACGTGAGCAGAGTGCGCAGGTGGTTTTGCCTTCAGGAACCTTGTCCTTGACGATGCTGTACGTATCTTCTTCAATAATCCGGTATTCCACACCCAGACTGGCCAGGTATTCTGGCAGCACGTGCTCTGGGAAACCGGGCTGTTTCTGATCCAGGTTGACGGCGACCAGTTCAAACCTGACTGGGGCGTATTTCTGCAGGTTGAGCAGGATGTCGAGCATGGCATAGCTGTCTTTGCCGCCGGACAGGCAGCACATGATGCGGTCGCCATCCTCAATCATGTTGTAGGCAGCTATAGCCTGACCGGTCAGGCGGCGCAGGCGCTTCTGCAGCTTGTTGAAATTGACTTTTTCGCTTCGGGTCTCAATCTGCATACAGTCAGGATACTTGGTTATGTCTTTGGGCACACCGTGATGAACAGGAATGCCGTTCTCGTTAACCACAGTGATGAAAGTTCGCAGCATTATAAAGACCCGGGCGCAAATAATCAGGTATTCATGACCGCAAGCGTGCGCGGTTAATACATAGATTTTTCATGGCAGAAATGTCTCTGGAGATTTTCTGGCATGAAAGCCTGTGGCAGGATAGGGCTTTGCTAGACTATTTGGCTGATTGGATGGGGCGATGAGTCCGCAGTATTGATCATTCCGGCCATGATTCAGATCAACCGCGCTGACCGGTCCTCTGGCTAGAATAGGGCATGGGCGGGATCTTGTTAGCTACAGAGGGAGTCGAATGAATAAAGAATACGAAGTGTTTTGCCAGCGGCTGAAAACCCGGCAGGATGAGCTGGAGCGGCGTGTCGCCAACATTACCCGGGATGTGACCCGTAAGGCCAGTGCAGACTGGTCCGAGCAGGCCCAGGAGCGTGAAAATGACGAAGTACTGGATGCCTTGGGTAATGAGGCGGTGGCTGAATTGCGACTGATCCAGAAAGCGCTGGAGCGAATAGAGGAGGGCGATTACGGGCTTTGTACCGGGTGCGGCGGTGATATTCCAATGGCGCGCCTCGAAATCATGCCCTATACCGATCTCTGCGTGAAATGTGCGGAAAGCCAGGAATAAGCAGAGGCGGGCACTAGCTGGTGTCAGGCCGCGACTGTCTTGCCGAGGATAAGTTGGTTGTAGTGTTCGACAAACACTTCCGGTGAGTGACTGTTTTCGCTCTGGTAATGTTGTTGCCAGAGGGTAGCAAGCTGTTGTGGGTCATTGGCGACTGTCGGGTCGTCACACATTGGGGCGGCGCTCAGGTACACCATCCAGGCAATGGCGGTTGCATAGGAGAGGTTGGTGGCGAGTTCTGCGTGTGGGTGTAGCAGAAATTCCCGTTGGCTGGCCAGCCCCCTGACCTTGCTGGCCAGTTCGTGTTGATTGTAGAGAAAGGTGTCCCAGATTCTGCGATGGGTTGCCGGGCTGATCTGGTAAATGCCGAGTGAGGTATGATTGGCAAGGTGAAGGTGGGAGCCGAGCCCGGATTCGACGGCTGCTGTTCCCAGAAGCAGGTTTTCTGCTAATGGTGAGCGCATGTCGAGATGGTCTAACGTGGGTTGGACGACATACTCCCTGAATTCGTCTGCGCAGATTCCCATGGTCTTCAGGCTTCCCTGCCTTAAAGGTTCTATAAACGGGGAATCGGCGGTAATGCCAATAGCTTGATCAATAGCTGCAAAGGCTGAAGCTGGGGATGCCTTCCGAGTCGAGGCGTTTAGACCCGCCTAGTGCTGGAAGGTCAATGATGGCAGTGGCTTCGACAGGTTCAGCGCCCAGTCGGCGGCACAGTTTGGCTGCGGCGCAAAGGGTTCCGCCGGTAGCAATCAGGTCATCGGCTAACAGCAGGCGATCGCCCTTTTTCAGTGCGTCTGTGTGCACTTCGAGGGCGGCAGAGCCGTACTCCAGTGCATACTCTTCGCGAATCACATCATAGGGCAGTTTGCCAGGCTTTCTAAAAATGACCAGTGGCAGTCCCAGTTTGCAGGCCAGTGGAGAGCCAACCAGAAAGCCGCGAGCGTCCAGTGCGCCGATATGGGTGATATCCCTCTCGCGATAGCGCTCGGCCAGGGTGTTGATGATCATTTCTGTCCCTTTCGGGGACTGGAATAGCGGCGTGATATCGCGAAATGTCACGCCGGGTTCAGGCCAGTTAGGTATGGCCCGAATCAGGGAGTGGAGCAGTTGCTGGTCAAAAACCATCAGAGCGTGAGTCCTGCGCTGCGTTACTGAATGTTGACAATGTCCTGGTGTTCAACAAGCTTGCCACCGGCCAGGGCGCACAACTCCATGGCGTTGGTGATCTCAATCTCTTTGCCGTTGGCGTTGATCAGGCCGTTTTTCTGGAAACGGGTGAACACACGGCTGACGGTTTCGACCGCCAGACCCAAGTAGTTGCCCATTTCATTGCGGGACATCGACAGGCGGAAAGATTGTGATGAAAAGCCACGACGACGGAACCGGCTGGCCAGGTTGATCAGGAATGTGGCGATCCGTTCGTCCGCGTTTTTCTTCGACAGCAGCAGTTTCATCTGCTGATCTTCGCGAATTTTACGACACATGACGCGCATCAGTTGACGACGCAGCTCCGGATAGTCGTCGGAGAGCTTTTCCAGACGATCAAACGGGATCTCGCAGACCATCGTGGTTTCAATCGCTTGGGCAGACACCGGATAAGCTTCTGTATCGAGACCGCTCAGTCCCACCAGTTCACTGGGCAGGTAAAAGCCCGTGATCTGTTCTTCACCTTCGTTGGTGGCCGTGTAGGTTTTCAGTGCGCCGGAGCGTACTGCATAGACACTGTGAAAAGGATCGCCTTCAAGGAACAGGTGCTCGCCTTTTTTCAGCGGACGTCCTCGCTTGATGATCCTGTCGAGTTCATCAATATCTTCAATTTTAAGCGCCAGTGGCAGGCAGAGCTGACTCAGGCTGCAGTCTCTGCAGGCCACATGAGTCACTTGCCGCACATTCAGCTTGGACACCATACAGAAGAACCCCTGTGAACCGGTGGGTGTAAAAGTCGTTGCGGCCGTATTGTAGGGGATTCTCCTGACAAGTTTAAGACTGTGAGGATACGTATCTGAATGTTTCATGAAAAAAAGCCGGTTTCAATGTCAGAAAAAGGCGTGAAACCGGCGTTCTTTCAGGGCTTAAGGCGAGAGGGCTAGATAACCCGTGAGAAGCGCTGGACTTCTGCCACCTGCTGATAGACGTCGAACTGCATGCAGATATTGCGTATCAACAGTCTGCCGCGGGGTTCGACGACAATGCTTTGGCTGTCCATCCGGATCAGTCCATCGGCAGCCATGGTGCTCAGTTTCTTGAGGGCATCTGCGAAATAGTCTTGGAAGTGAATGCCGAACGTTTCTTCAATGGGTTTGATATCCAGTCGGAAGTGACAAATCAACTGATTGATAACGGCACTGCGGATACGGTCATCCTCATTCATCAATAAACCGCGACGAATGGCCAGTTTGCCGTTATTGACCCGGCTGGCGTATTCCTCCATGTTTGCGTGGTTCTGTGCGTAAACGTTGCCAACGCGGCTGATCGAAGAAACGCCCATGCCAATGAGGTCGCACTGGCTGTGTGTCGTGTATCCCTGGAAATTTCTGTGCAGGGTGCCTCCTTCCTGGGCAAGAGCCAGATCGTCATCGGGCAGGGCAAAGTGATCCATACCGATATACACATAACCGGCATCCAGCAGGCGCGTGATCGTGTTTTCAAGAATAGTCAGTTTTTCCTGTGGACTGGGCAGGTCTTCGCTGTTGATGCGCCGCTGAGGCATGAAGCGGTTGGGCATGTGAGCATAGTTGAAGACAGACAGTCGATCAGGGCGAATTTCAATCACTTTATCAACGGTTTCCATGAAGCTGGCGCAGCTCTGGAAGGGCAGACCATAGATGAGGTCGATGTTAATGGACTTAAATGTCAGTGCTCGGGCAGCATCAATAACATCGCGGGTTTCTTCTTCACTCTGAACCCGGTTGACAGCCTGCTGCACGGTGGGGTTGAAATCCTGCACGCCGATACTGATCCGGTTGAAACCGAGCGAGCGCAGGTGGCCAATGGTGCTCCAGTCCGCCTCCCGGGGGTCAAGTTCTATGGAGTAATCGCCAAAATCACCGCTGACCAGGTTGAAGTGTTTGGCGGTTTTATCCATCAGCGCCTGCATCTGGGTCGGGTTCAGGAAGGTTGGCGTGCCGCCGCCCCAGTGAAGTTGTTCAACGGTCTGGTTGTGTCCCATCAGGGCAGACTGCATTTCAATTTCATGGAACAGTGTCTGCAGATAGGGCTCAGCATGTTCGCGGCGTTTGGTGACGACCTTGTTGCAACCGCAGTAGTAGCAGACCCGGGCGCAAAACGGAATGTGGAAGTAGAGTGACAGTGGGCGCCGGGCGGTGGCGCTGTCGGCAGCAGCAGCATGGTAGGCAGCAACACCGAAGTTGTCCGAAAACTGCAGCGCAGTCGGATAGGATGTGTAGCGAGGTCCCGTCTGATCGTAACGTTTGATCAGCTCAAGATCCCATATCAGTTCGGTTGCCATGCTCTTTACCCTGATCTTGTAATGGTATCCGGCCCTATCCTCTGGTTGTCGTATAGAATAGGCGTGTGATTGACGGTTGCCGGTTATTTTGCGCAGCCATATTGCACAAAATACTGATTGACAATTTTAGTCGGATGCTGAAATTTCGAGTTGATATGTATCAAGAAGGCATCAAATAATGTTTCGTTAGTGCGAGTGAAGGGCGGAAAAAAACCTGTTAGATGCCTTTTATTCATGCAAATAACATCTTTTTCCATAGTTTACGGTTGGATGAGTAGTATCGTCTATGAGGGAAAACCTGTGAGAGTAAAGCTGCAATAGTCAGATTAATCAAATAGTTAACTGCTACGCTTGTGTGACAGGGTATCTTCATGCCACTTGCTCGAAGTGGCATTCGCACTGATTTTGTTCATTAGAGCGTCTAAGGGTAATTGTTTATGCATCAATTCATTGCTGGCTTACCCAAAGCTGAGCTGCATGTCCACCTTGAAGGGACGCTGGAGCCTGAGCATTGTCTTGCATTAGCGCAGCGGAACGGTATTTCCCTTGAGCACAAAACGCCGGAATCGTTAATTCGATCCTATGACTTCTGTGATTTATCCTCTTTCCTCAAAGTGTATTATTCGGGAATACGCGTCCTCGTCACAGAACAGGATTTTTTTGAGCTGGCATTCCGCTATTTTCAACGGGCGGCTTCCGATGGGGTTGTTTATGTTGAGGTGTTTTTTGATCCGCAAGCCCACACTATGCGCGGTATTCCTTTTGATGTGATTATTCAGGGTATTCACCGAGCACAATGTGAAGCACGAACGGCATTAGGCTTGGAATCCAACCTGATCATGTGTTTTCTCCGAGATCAGAGCGCAGAAAGTGCCTCAGAGCATCTGACGATGAGCATGCCATTTAATGATTGGATTGTGGGTGTCGGATTGGATTCGGATGAAAAAAATAACCCACCATCGAAATTTGCAAAGGTCTTTTCGGATGCGCGTGATCAGGGCTACCAGTTAACGATGCACTGTGATGTCAATCAGGTGAATACCCTCGACCATATCCGGGAATGCCTGGATCTGATCAAGGTTGATCGTATTGATCATGGATTAAACTGCCTGGAAGATGATCAACTTTGCAGTGCACTCGTTGAACGCGGAATTGGTTTGACGATTTGCCCGGTCTCAAACCGGTTTGTCGTGCAATCATTGACCAGTGATGCAATCAGAAGCCTGTTGCAGAAAGGGGTAAAGGTTACAGTGAATTCTGATGATCCTGCCTATTTTCGTGCATATATTAATGAGAATTTAATGGCCCTGATTGATGAAGGTGGTTTTACAAAAGAAGACATCAAGCGGTTAATGACGAATGCTTTTGAGATTGCGTGGTTGCCAGGCAGACTTAAAGCCAAGTATCTACAGCAGCTTGAGCAATATACCGCCAAATACGCGTTAACGGATTGTCATTGATTGTTTGATCTGTGCTACCGAGGCATTCTGAGCTCCGTGAAGAACTCAGAATGCCATGGGTTGAATCAAGAACGATATAGGGCAGTGGCTAGTGGGCTTGGTGTACGATGTCTGTTAATCACAAATAGGGCGCAGCTCTTTCAGTGAGTCGCAGGTGCGGTCTGCGAGACAGACCGGCTGCTATTGCGTTCCTGCATCAATATAAACATAAAACCCAGGGTGGGGATCAGTGCTGCAGCGTAAGGAATAAATGCTGCTCCGAGCGTGCTGTCGACCACGGCGCCACCAATAATTCCTCCCAGTGCATTGGCCAGATTAAAGGCTGAAATATTGGCCGTCGCGGCCAGTTCTGGCGCTGCTTGACCGTATTTCATGACACGCATTTGCATCGGTGGCACGTTGGCAAACGAAACAACCCCGAATACAAAGGCAGCGATGGGGAATGCCCAATGGATCGGCGATACAACGCCCAGTACCAGAAGTGACAGGATCATTGCAGCAGGCCAGCCTTTCAGTGCCTGACTGAGATTCGTGTCCGCAGACTTCCCTCCCAGGTTGTTACCCAGAACGAGGCCGAAACCTATCAGAACCAGCAGCCAGGTCAAAGATGAACGCTCATACCCGGCGACCTGTTCTGCGACAGGCGCCACATAGCCGTAGAATGTCATGAACCCAACCCAGCCCAATACGGTGATGGTAAGGCTCGCCAGCAGATTTTTGTCTCTGAACAGGGTCAGTTGGTGACGTATGTCAGCGTGAGTCTCAGACTGTGGCTGTCGTGGAATCGCAAGCCACATCGCGAAGGTTGCCAGTACGCCAAGCATTGCAACAATAATAAATGTGGTATTCCAGCCAAACTGATGGCCGATAAAGGCGCCTGCAGGCACACCGAGAACATTGGCCAATGTCAGGCCGGCAAACATCTGGCCGACCGCGCGCCCCGCCAGTGCGTCATCCACCAGGCGCGTGGCGACAACAGCGCCGATACCGTAAAAAGGTCCCTGGGTTAAACCCGACAAAATACGACTGACCATGAGCATGGCATAGTTAGAGCTGAACGCTGCAAGCAGGTTGCCGGCAATAAATAGCCCCATTAAACCCAGTAATATATTACGTTTTTCAAAACGCGCGAGCCATAATGAGAGAATGGGCCCACCGATGACAATGGCCATGGCATAAGCTGTGATCAGGTTACCTGCCTGGCCGGCAGTGATTGAGAGGCTGTCTGCGACATCGGTTAAAATGCCGACTATTACAAATTCTGCTGTACCAATCGCAAAGGCTGAGAGCGTTAATATCCAGACCTGCAGCGGCATCTGTTGAGAACGAGACATAAAGTACCTATGCGTAAGAACAATAATGGATGCAGTGGGTCTACGCCCCCTGATGTGATAGAGGCAGTATGATATTTCATGGTGGGCTTTATAATTGGTCTCTTTGTGAAATTGTTTTTCAGTATTTGTGAATAATATGGCGCAGATTGATGATATGGCGTTATTCGTACAGGTGGTTCAGTCGGATGGGCTGGCTGCGGCCGGGCGAAAGCTGGGGTTGTCGCCAGCCAGCATGACGGCTCGGGTCAACAAGCTGGAGCAACGCTATCAGGTACGGCTGTTGAGCCGGAATACACGCAGTATTGCCCTGACCGAACAAGGTCAACGCTTTTATCAGGGATGTTTGCGTATTCTGGAGGAAATGTCGGCCATTGAAGCGAGCCTTAAGGGGGAAGGAAGTCTGCTCGCTGGCTCTCTGCGTATTACTGCGGCATCCGATTTTGGCAGACATTATGTCGCGCCGGCATTGGCGGAATTTGTGAGGCGTCATCCTGCCGTGAATCCCTGCCTGTATTTAACGGACGGATTGTCCAAACTGGTTGAGGATGGGCTGGATCTTGCGATTCGTTTTGGCAACCTGCCGGATAGTAACCTGATTGCAAAGCCTTTAATGGAAAATCGACGTGTATTGTGCGCTGCCCCTGAATATATCGCCCAATATGGCTTACCGGAGAAACCGGATGATTTATTGAAACACCGTTGCCTGGTGATGGAACGGATGGGGCAGCCACTGAATGAATGGTATTTTCATGATGAAACGGATTTCTCTCTCAAGGTTCAACCTGCGATGGTCTGTTCCGATGGTGCAATGATTCGCCAGTGGGTGCTGGAGGGTTGTGGGATTGCTTTGAAATCCTATATCGACGTCATGCGTGACATCAAAATGGGGAAGCTTATCCCGGTACTGGAGGGAAAAGTCAGAGGCTTCAGTCCTAATGATACTGACACTATTGGCCTGCAAATAATCTATCCCAGTCGTAAGTATCAACCCCGGCAGGTAAAAGCATTTATTGAATATCTGGAAGAGTGGCTCAAAAAAGCATTATAAGATTAGCGACTGATACTGACTCCGTACTATATAGAACAACTGCCTTTAACGATGTTTTCTTAAAGCTGTGTTCTTATTGTCTGGAGATGATGCCATGCAGTTCCAGAACGAGTGGTTGGCGTTACCCTTGCCGGCCTATCGGGCCAGGCTGAATGAGTGGGTTCGCGCTTTGGCCAGTTGGCGCTACCGCAAGGAAACTCCCATCCAGCATTTTCAGCAGGCGCTGGATATGGTTTACACCTTTTGTGAAAAAAAATACAACAGTACCAATCCCTCGTTACTTCTGGGCACACCGGAATATGCTGCCATAGCAGCCATCGGTTCCCGGCATTTTCGTGAGAACATGGCGATCTACCAGCCCACCGATGTCATGCCTCAGCGCATCGAACGGCTGTTGATGAACGGAAGAACGGAAGCTGCGTTACGCAATAAGCTAGACCTGCTCAAATACTGGAAGCATGGCGGCAACGAGAAATTCGATCTTTACTCGCCCCTGGTCAGAGCACGAATGACATTGTTGCAGGCCTCGGCCCAACAGGTGGCAAATGATTATTTTAACCGCGTGACACGCCCGGTCTGGTACCACACCGTCAAGCTGGATACGAATTTTTCCCGAACAGCGCCAACCCGTGATGAGCAGACCGCCAGTTTCAGTGCTGGCCTGGAGGCCCATATCCAGAAAACGGTTGAGTATGAGTACCAGATTAATCTGAAAGGTGTCTTGACCGGAGAAGCCAAGGCACGACTCCAGGCGCTGGCGGGTGTCAAACTGGGCGCTAAGGGAAGTATTGGCAATACCGGCTTCAATCCTATGGAGCTGGCTAAAAAGGAGTTCTATACGGGTAAGGCAAAGGATGCAGCGAAATCCATTGTTAAGGGGGAAAACGTAGGAGAGAGCATTAAGTCTGCGATTGGCAAGGCAGAGGACTATAAACCGGCGCTGGGCGCAGAATTGTCGGCTGAAGCGGAAGTCAAAGTCGGATTGATGGTGTCAGGTTCAGTTGCACTGGCCTACAAGGATATTGTTGAAAGTAATCTTGAGTTTGAGGGGCTGGCGGGAGCCGTGGCCTCTGGCAGTGGCAAGCTGACTGCAAACCTGGACGGCGTCAACGTGGATTTGTACGCCAGTGCCTTTGTCGGTCTCAAGGGCAGCTTTACCCAGGAAGTGAAAATCAAGCACAAGGGAGTCAGTGTTGCCAGTTGTTCGTTTACGGGGGAAGGGCGGTTAGGGGTTGGAGCCAGCGCGAATGTGTGTGTTGCGTTCAGTCGTTATGAAGGCTTCAAGTTCCAGTCTGCGGCTTCGGCTACGGTCGCCGTCGGTGGTGGTGTGGATTTTAGTATGGGATTGAATCCGGTCGGCCTGCACCTGGTGTGTTATGACAACATCTACCGCCATGTCATTGTCGAGCTGGCATCCGGACACCCGGGATTACTGGCGGAAGCGGATCGCCGCCATGAGTATATTGCCTCCTGGGCTAATTACGGCTCCATCAAGGGGCAGATCGCCGCACTGCTCGGCCAGGTGGAGGTAGACCGTGAAACACTGCAGCGGGCAGCCCTCAGGCAGCCAGGCGTCCAGTATGGCAAGTATGATTTCAGCAAGGTGGAAGACCTGCATATTGCCGGTCGGAGCCAGTTCAGTATTGATAAGCCGACACTGTCTGAAGAAGAGAAAATCAGACTGTCAGAGCAGGCGCTGGAGGCGACAAAGATGCGGGAAGCAGATCAAAATACTCGCCAGCATCCCGCATTTGCCCAGCGCTCAGGTGTGTTTGTGATGACGACGCCGCTTTAGCTTAACCGCCGATCAGCACCGTCGGAAAACCCATGACAATGGTACCACCATGAGCAGTGGGATCTCCCATGCGTGCAGCGGGCTTGTTATTAATCAGTACGGTACAGCTGCCCATGATCACCGAATCCGGTGGACCCACACAGACGCAAAGTTGGCCCAGGGTTGCTGCCGGCAGGCCCCCAATCAATACAGTGCAGGGCATGGGGAGCAAGGGGCCGCCCACATGGGGAATCGGGGGAACGGCCGGAGTCTGCATCGGGCAGATATGCATGTCACCGGCTCGTGCAGCGGGTCTCATACTGTATTTCCCTCATCGATTAGACGGCCATTGCCGCCGGAGGCGATATCCAGGCCAATACGGACAAAGTCTGGGTAACGGTGTTCTGACTCAGCCCCGTCCGGCAATACCGCACAGAGGTTAATGGCCCCGGCAACGGCATGGGCGTAAAGGTTGGGTGGCGGCTGTACAGCAGGCTGTCCTTTTTCAGTGAGGCTGCCGCCGCTCCAGAACGCTGCCTGGGAGACCCATCCGGGGGCCGTTTCCAGGCCTGCCGCATGGGCCATGGCTTCTGCATGACGCCGGTTAGTTTCATCGGGCACTGTCACCCAGGCGCAGGCGGCCTGTATTGCCCGTGTTTCCGCTTCATTCCAGTCTGAACGGTGGTCGGTGCAGCAGCAGGCCCACCAGATGGCTTCTCGTACTGGCAATGCATGAGCGAGGAAGATAACGAGATCCGGATAATGGCCGGCATTTTTCAGTGCATCGATAAAGGTCGCAGGCGATTGTCCATCCTCGCGACAGGCAAGGGTGTTATCTGAGGGTTGGTAAAGTGCGAGAATGTCATCCGCCAGCGCGTGGGGTATTTTCAGGTAGGCTGCCATGGTCAGTTGATCTTGGTGATGGCTCCCTGCACCTGCACCATGGCGCCGGCACTGACTTTGGTCATGGCGTCACCGCTGACGTTGACGATAGGACCTTTCAGATCGGCTTTTGCCTGTCCCTGAACGGTGGTTGTCGCACCTTTCAATACGGCAGTGGCTGATGCTTTTATCTCAATAGTGGGGGCTGACAGGGATATGCTCGATGGAGAAACCACAATCTTGCTGGCACCGACTTTCAGCTCAATGGACGATTTCCCCGTGATGGTCACGGTATTGCCATCCACTGTGATGGCTGACGGGGCCTCCAGGGCCATGTCAACACCGGCTTTACCATGAATGTTCTGGTCACTGGACAGTGTCATCGTATCGGTACTGTTGAAGTGTGCGGTTTTTTTTGCGTCAACGTTTAATGCGTCTTCTGTCTTGCACGTCATACCTTCCCGTGACAACCAGTCTGCGGTTTTTTCGACCGTTGTTGTCTGCTTGCCCTTAATGGTCTGGTTCCAGTCATTCTTGACCAGACTGTTCCAGTCCCGTTCTGCCTGTACCCAGAGTTCTTCCTTGCCGGTGTGATCGTTAAAGCGCAGTTCATTGCAGTTGCTGATATTACCGTTCGGTGTCGAATGGGTGCGAATGCCGAATTGCGTTGTCACCGGATACGGTGGTACATGCCGCCCGTTGTACACGGAGGCCAGTACCACGGGGCGGTCTGGGTCGCCATCCAGAAAACTGACGAGCACTTCATCCCCTACGCGGGGAATAAACTGCGCGCCAAATTCATTGCCTGCCAGCGACTGGGCAACCCGTAGCCAGCAGCTGCTGGTATCGTCATTTTTACCGGCTCTATCCCAGTGGAAAAGCACCTTGATACGGCCCTGCTTATCGTGGTGAATACAGGTGTTGGCGGGCCCGGTGACCGTTGCGCTTTGCAGACCCTGAATATTGGGCTTCGGCTGGGTGGCACAGTGGTAAGGCATATTGGAGGGAATGCAGGTGAAACAGCATTGGTATTCCTGTTCCCGCAATGCTTCGGTAGCGCGTAAATGATGCTCAATGCTGACAATAAGGTATTCATCATTCATGCGGCCTTCCTGGTGGTCAGTCAGCTTGAAGCGCTGGCCAACGACCAGAGACGTTACATGCGAGGCGCCGTGGTAATAGTGGAACTGGCTATCCAGCCTTTCTGTGAGCTGGCGGCCTGTCGATCGCATCAGGGAGCGTTCGACGCGATACGCTGGATAGTGATACCGCTCCAGTTGTGATCGCATGCCCTTGCCACGGCAGAGACGGGCGTCATGTTGGCCGCCATCAATGGGTTGCGCAAGGGTTTCGTTGTAGTCCCTGAGGTATACCCGCGTGCTGTTGATCTGATTGACTTCGCGCCATTCGGTTATCGCGAACTGCCTTTGTCCGCTTTCCCGGACAAAAGGCAGTGTATAGTCGGGCGATTTAGGAAAAGCCTGATTGCTGTCACCGATCAGCAGTATCGCTCTATTACCCTGCACGACCGGATGGAAGTGCCAGCCTTCATCGGCAATTAAACGACGGATGAAGTCAGCATCCGACTCATTAAATTGGACGCAATACTCCCGCTGGTGAGCCTGTCCGCTGAGATTGAACCGATAGGCACCACGAAACCCTGCGTCATCCAGCACCTTACTGATAATGGCCCGGCTGTTACTGTTTTGAAAAACACGGCACTGCATGCGGAAGCGGAGCAGATCAAGCCAGTGTTCACCGAAGAGCTGGTAAACCCAGGTTTTGCTGTGACTGTGATAATCCAGTTCTTCCAGTCCGGCTATCGTAGTGACATAGCGGGACGCCTCTTTACGGTGCTTGCCGGATCCCGGGCGATAGACGATCGTAATGTCCTGCCCCAACAGGTCTGAAGGCAGGCGGGTAGGGCATTCCAGTGTCGCCTCAAGGCGACAGGTGCCAGAGACTGTGTCGTAGACAGTCAGTGCGGATATGACGACATCAATGCCGTCTATCTGTGTAGAGACAGGACGAACATCACTGTAAACACCCGACATAGTCAATCTCGATTCCTGTGATGTCTCAGGCAAAACGTACGATGGACGCAATGATCAAGCCTCAACTATAGAGCATGGGCTAAAAAGGGGCAGAAGTTCGCAAGCGATAGTTGCTATTCAACCTGTCGATTGATCGTAAAACAGCTATAACTCATAGATCGTTGAATCAGGTGGCGGAAGCCTTTGTGTCTGAAACAGCTGTTCTTGATGAAATCTCGGTTGGGCAGTTATTGCAAGCGATCAGTGATACAGCACCGTGTGGTACGTCACTGAAATCGGATCGTCGTCTATTTCGTCCGTTGAGAAACAGTTTCAATCTTGCACAGACGGCACTGCGCCAGTTGAGCCAGGAACCGGATCCTGCTGAGATTGAAAAACGACAGGATGAATGCCTGCAGCACTGGCGACAGTTGGCTGAACAGATTATTCAAGCACTCAGCACGCAATCCAAGGATATTGAACTGACCGGCTGGTTGGTTGCTGCGCAGGTGGTGCTTGATCCCACCCTGTCAGGTATGGCGAATGCGCTGTCGTTGTTGTCTGGTTTGTTTGAGCAGTTCAGTGACCAGCTTTTTCCTCAACTGCCTGAGGAAAAACTGACAGGGATGGCTGAAGAGGAAGCCTCGAAAGCACAGCTCAGCTGTCGTCTGGATGCCCTGGTTCCGCTGCTGGGTGAAACGGAAGGCAGCGGGTTGCTCTATATGCCGCTCTGCTTGACACCACTGATTGGCGATATCACCTATGCACGGTACCTGAGTGATGAGCGTACCGGAAAATTACCCGCAGTGAAGCAGCAAGTCTCTTCTTATCAGGAGGTAGAACGTGGCATTGCCCGGTTAAAGCTGACGAATATTCGTTCGTCACTCAATGTGCTGACTGCACTGGATAAGGCACTGATGTCGCAGGTGCATGCATTGGGTATCCGGTTTCCCGGGTTTCGCTTCATGACAGATTTACTGGAAGGTTATGCCCGTGCTGTTTCAGTGATAACGGGGATCACCCTGCCTGCGGCCCCGGTCGATGTGGCAGAGCAGGTTGAGAAACCCGATCAGGCGTCAACATCATCGTGCGACCAGGGACAGCAGCCGGAAATCATGAAACCCGACAAAAAAACGGGTAATACACAAACGTCCCTGGGTGACCCGGAAACCTACACCCGCGACCATGCCTTCCGGCAGTTGCGTGCATTGGCTGATTATTTTCGTCGTACAGAACCGCACAGTGTTGTGCCTTACCTGCTGGAAAAAGCCATTCGTTGGGGCTATACCCCTTTGCCAGAGTTATTGGATGAATTACTGCTGGGACATCAAAATCTGAAGCAGCAGATTTTTGTCCAGACAGGGCTGGATGTGGATGCGCTTGCGCCGCTGCCTGAACCTGAGACGATCGCTCCCATTTCCAGCCCGGTAGAGGAAACGGGGAGGGAAGGTGAGGCAGGTATGAGTGAGTCCCCGGTGAAACAGGAAAACGCGGCGGTGACAACCCCGGGGGTTGTTAACGGTCATGTGTCGTCTGAGCAGGCGCCCGAAAAGAATACTGAAAATACGGCAGAGCCAACGGATGACAGCAGTGGTCTGTCTTGGTAGCACCAAGGCCGATGTGAACGTGATGTTTCTGACAGGTATTCGATATGGCCAGTATTTATATGCGAGTCGATGGTCTGGATGTACAGGGTGTCGCCACCATAGAAGGACTTGAGAACCTCGGGAAGGGGTGGTTTGCCATCAAGTCATTTAACTGGGGCGGCGTCCGGTCTGTCACCATGGATATTGGTAATGCCAATAATGCAGATTCTGGAATGGTGGCCATGAGTGAGGTCAATGTAACAAAACAGGTGGATGGCGCTTCTGAAGGACTGCTCTCGTTTCTGTATATGCCCGGTGATGAAGGCAAGGTAGTGGAAGTGGTGTTTACCAAACCGCATCGGTCTGGTCAGGGTGCGGAAGTCTATTTCCAGATCAAAATGGATAAGGCGCGACTGGTGACCTATAACGTCAGTGGCACAGATGGTGGCGAGCCCTACGAAAGCCTGGCCTTTTCCTATATTACGTTACACCAGAAACACTGGCATGAATCGGCGGGTGGTAAGCTGGAGGCTGGTGGTCTTGTGTCGTATGACCTTGCAACCGGTAAAGTCATTTCCGGCAAGAAATAAGCGGATATGTGATCAGTGATGGTGGTTGGTCAATCGTGTTCGCTCTGAGCGAGCGCCGAAGCGAGGTGAGTTGTCATGGCACTGCACTCCCAGCACAAGCGGGTTCGTAAAAACCGCGTCAGTATTACCTATGATGTTGAGACGAACGGTGCGGTTGAAACCCGTGAATTGCCGTTTGTCGTGGGGGTGATCGGTGATTTTTCCGGCCACAAACCGGAGAGTGAAAAAACGGATCTTGAAGAGAGGGAGTTTATCCAGATTGACAAGGATAATTTCGATGGAGTCATGAAACAGGTTGGGCCGAGACTCTCTTTCAAGGTTGATAATCGCCTCAATCCTGATGACGATTCCCAGTTTGAGGTAAACCTTCGCTTTAATGCGATGAAAGACTTTCATCCTGAAAGCCTTGTCGAACAGATTGAACCCCTCAAGAAACTGGTTGAGGCGCGTAACCAGCTCAAAGTGCTGCTGAGTAAGGCTGATCGTTCCCGAGATCTGGAACGGTTGCTGAAAGAGGTGTTGCAGAATACTGAGTCTATTCAGTCTCTCGCCGCTGAGCTGGGTGTGAATGTTTCAGGCGATGATGCTGGCAGCGGAGGAGATGAAACCTCATGAGTACTGAAGCAGACGTACAGGAACAGGGCGCAGAAACTACGACAGAATCCGTTAGCATTCTGGATCGTGCCATTGGTGCGACCAGTCAGACGTCACCCGATACGACCAAAGAACTGATGGCAGAACTGACCCGTCAGGCGCTGGAAGGCACTGTGACGTGGGATAAGAATCTGACCCTCACCATGGAAAAGGCCATTACCGCCATAGATGCGAAAATTTCGGAACAGCTGGCGGCGGTATTGCATGACGCCTCTTTCCAGAAGCTCGAAGGGAGCTGGCGTGGGTTGCAGAAACTGGTCAGGAACAGTGAGCTGGGTCCAGACCTGAAAATCCGGATCAGTGACTACACACGGGATGAGCTGCTGGAACAATTTGAGGATGCGCCTGCTATCGACCGGAGTCGTTTTTTTAACATGGTCTATCAGGAAGAGTTCGGTACGGCGGGTGGGGAACCTTTCGGTGCCCTGTTGGGTGATTACGCCTTTTCATACGGTGATGAAGATGTTGCCCTGCTTCGCTATATGGGGGAGGTTGCTGCTGCAGCCCATGCGCCATTTATTGCCGCTACCAGTCCTGCCATGTTTGATTTTGCCGGGTTTGAGACCTTCTACGAAGGTAAACCCGTTGCAGCAGGCTTTGATGCGCCGGCCTATGGTGCCTGGAATGCCTTTCGTGACAGTGACGATGCCCGTTATGTCGGCTTGACCCTACCGAGAACCATGGCTCGGTTGCCCTACGGTGCTGAGACGATGCCGGTGAAGGCGTTTGCGTTTGAGGAGTTTGCTTCTGATGCTGAAGGGCATCGCCATCCGGACGGTGGTAAAAGCTTTGTATGGAGTAATGCCTGCTATGAATACGGCCTTCTATTGACCCAGGCATTTACCCGGTTTGGCTGGTGTACGGCTGTTCGCGGGATGGAGAACGGTGGCAAGGTGGAGAACCTGCCCCTGTACAGCTATACGACGCCTGCCGGGGAACGGGTGGTCTGGAGTCCGACTGAAATCAATTTTACCGATGAGCGGGAGAAAGAGTTGAGTGATCTTGGCTTTTTACCGCTGGTGCATTACAAGAATACGAACTTTGCCGTTTTCATGGGGGGGCAAACAGCGCAACGACCGAAAACCTACACCGATCCTGACGCAACATCCAACGCTGCTATCTCAGCACGTTTACCCTATATCATGGCCAGCAGTCGCATTGCCCACTATCTCAAAATGATCGGGCGTGATCGTATTGGTTCCCATATGGAACCAGAGGATGTTGAGAAACAGTTGAACGAATGGATTGGGCAGTATGTTAATCCCAATGCCATCGGTAATGAGGCCAAGGCAAAACACCCCTTGCGCGAAGCAGCCATCAAGGTGCAGGAGCAAACAGGTCGACCAGGTTGTTATTCTGCAGTCGCCTATATGCGCCCATGGTTGCAGATGGAAGAGCTGACAACGTCATTGCGCATGGTGGCTCGGATTCCCGGATAATACATAGCTATTTGTCGCACATTTCATGTCGTCAGCTGACCCCGTCACGGGAAATGCGTTTGTCTGTGAGGATTGTCAAGGTGATCTCGGTACCGAGGATCATGCAAGGGCTATCATTGCCTGCCTGATGGCTGAACTGGATGCTCTGCTTAGCGAGCAGTTAACGCTGATTGTCCGTCATGAGCGACTTCAGGCGCTGGAGGCCTCCTGGAGAAGCCTGGAAGGTACGGTGTTGGCCCAGGGTAGTAAAGGTGGCCAGCGCCTGAAACTACTGGATTGCACTTGGGCAGAATTATCTGCGGATCTCAATCTTGCCTCTGACATACGGCGCAGCGGACTGTTTCGAAAAGTATATTCACGTGAACTGGATACAGCCGGTGGAGAACCCTTTGGGCTGCTACTGGTTGATCACCGGGTGTCAGCAGGGGCTTCCTCGGCGACAGGATTTGATGATCTTTATACACTGCAGCTGCTGGCTGACCTCGGGGCAAGGGCGCTATGCCCTGTCATCAGTGGAGTGGATCGGTATTTCTTTGGGGATGATCCGTTGCGCATACTGCACGATCGATCCCGGGTGAGCAGAATCCTGGACAGTGAGGATATGGCATCCTGGCAATTACTGCGCACGATTGAGTCGACCCGCTTCCTGGGGCTGGTGTTGCCCGGTATACGACTCCGTACTCGCTGGCAGGACTGTTTTCCCGGCTTTGTGTTCAGTGAGCCGGCAGATAATGACGGGGAGTTGTGGGGGAGCGCGTCCTGGGCCTTTGTTGCGAATGTGATGGGGGAATTTAACCGAATCAGTTGGTTTGGTTTTCTCCGGAGCTGTGATGAAAGCGGTACATCAGGGGCGATTGTCAACCATCCTTTCGCAGCCGGGCGCAGTGGGCAAGGGGTCCAAAACCACCTCTGTTCGCCGGTTGCCGACATAGACGTGCCTGCCGAGCAGGATGCGTTTTGGGCTGAGCTGGGTTTTATTCCTCTGTGCAGTATTTATCTGAGCGGCCAGCTTGGCTTTTTCAGTAATCAATCTGTTTACCGGGCAGACAGTCATCACAATGAACAGGTCAAGACCATGATTCAGACGACACTGATGGCCTGCAGGTTTGCGCATTACGTCAAGGTTCTGGCCCGTGACCTTGTGGGTAGCTGGGACAGTGCCGATGAATGCCGCCAGTTGCTGCAGAACTGGATACAGGATTATGTCAGCGAGGTTGATTATGGTGAGGATGTTGTTATGGCTCGCTATCCGCTGAGAGCGGCCAAAGTGGTCCTGACGACGGATCCGGAGGATCAGACCCGTTATCGCTGTGAAATCAGCCTGCTACCACAGTATCAATATGATTACCTTGACAGCTATATCCAGCTCGCTACCGATGTGGTGTCGGGCAAGTCACCGTGATGGAAATACGATGTAGATTGACGGCGTCAGCCAGGAGCGTGATATGGGGTTGGCAGCGCGCTTTGAGCAGGAGCGGCAAGCGAGTGATGAGGCACTTCGTGCTGACATTATTCACCACATCATAACACTGTTATCGAGCCGGCGCCCTGTCTGGGGGCGCGTGTTGGACAACGAGATTCTCATGACGTCCATTGCCGGTTTAGGCATGCTGGATCCTCCGCGCCGTGTCTCGGATTGGCAGGGGCGTCAACTGGCCGAGGATGCCAGTGACCTTCTCCAGCGCTTTGAACATCGTCTGCGTCATATCCGTGTCGGGGTCATTGAGGCAAACCGAACCAGTAATAGGGTTCAACTCCACATTGAAGCCAGCCTTGGTGCGTCGTCCATGAAACATAAGGTGGGGCATGATGGTGACGTATTTGATACCCGTCTTGAAGTGAAAGGGTTTTGATCATCAGGATGGACCACGGGAGGCCGCTAAGGTGCCTGAGTCACTGTTAAGCTATTTTGAACGTGAGCTGGTGTTCCTGCGGCATACGGCGTCTGATTTTGCCCGGTTACACCCTAAGGCTGCACGGAATCTGGACATCAGCGTTGAGAGTATTGAGGATCCTGACCTTATTCGTCTGACCGAAAGTGTGGCGTTATTGAATGCCAGGTTACAGCAGCGCCTGGATGACCGTTATCCTGAACTGGTTCATCAATTACTGCAACTGCTGTTTCCGCATTTTCTCCGACCGGTTCCTGCGTGGATTATGATGGTCTGCGAACCGGATGAGGATCTTGGCGCACCGCAGAAAATTCCCCGTCATTCCACGTTTGAAGCGTTAACCCGAAATAATGAACGCTGTCTCTTTCGAACCTGCCGTGATCAGACGGTTTATCCTTTTCGAATAAGGCATGCTGAAGCGCAGCTGGCGCCTTTTGATTGCGAGCGTCCCGTTGGTGCGGAAGAGGCACGTGCAGCTATTACCCTTCGTATTGAGGCCAACGACCCGGATATTAACCTTAATGAGCTGGGGCTCGATTGTCTGAATGTGCACCTGTGCGGTGAGGGTAAGTTTGTTTTGCAGCTGTATGATGCGCTGATTCACGATCTGAAACAAATTACGATAACTCTGGGCGGTGTCGTCAATCGTTTGCCGCCATCCAGTCTTTACGGCGCAGGCTTTGAGGATGAGTGCAATCTGTTGCCCTACAATGCCAAAACCTTTGTCGGCTTTCGTCTTTTGAGTGAACTATTCCTTTATCAGGAAAAGTTCAATACGCTCACGCTGGATTGTTCGAGTATCACTGGTACCGGGTCGGTGATGGAGATTGTACTGTTTCTGGATGATTTGCCGGCCAATATTGTTCGCCTTTTGTCAGGGGATAATTTCAGGTTGTTTTGTATCCCTGCCGTTAACCTGTTTCCGGTGATGTCCGAACCGATAAACATTGACCATAAGCGCCGTCACTATCCAGTGATCATGACCAGTGCCTCTGCTGACAGGGAGCCTGGAACGTACGATGGGAATCTCGTCGGCAAAGAGGGATTGGAAGTGTTTTCGATCGAGCGAATGCTGGATGTTACCGGTGGCGAGAGCCGTTATGTTCCACCATTGTTCGGAGAAAATTACCGCCCAACACAGTCTTCCATGCGCTGGTGCCTCCACCAAACGCAACAGGATGACGGCACCTTGCTCACTACCGTGTCTGTTGCGGATATGGGGAGTGAACCCATTCGGCAGGAATCGGTCTGGATGGCTGAGACGTTGTGCAGTAATGGCCGACGGGTGAATCAACTTCCCCCCGCCGTTTCTATGACCAGTCTTGATACCTTGTCCCTGTCCGGTACCGTCCGACTGTTACAGCGGCCGCATGTCCCCGTAAGAAACTTTGATCGAAAAGAAGCGCCCTGGCAGTTACTGGCGCATCTGCACTTTAACTTCAACGCGCTGTTTGAAGCAGAGAATCCGGCTGCTGCGTTACGTTCATTGCTGTCGCTGTACAATTTTGGCGCCAGCCGAAAAAACCAGTTTTATATTGATGCGATCATCGGGCTGGACGCCCGACAGGTGGTGGAACCCTTTCGTCTCAATCGACGAAGTTGCCTGGTGACGGGGACGCGCATCCAGGTCACGCTGAACATCCGTCCCATCGATGGTGGGATCTGTCTGCTGACGGGCTTCCTGGATCGCTTTTTTGCGGGTTTTGCCGGATTTAACAGCTTTACCCAGGTGGTGATTCAACTGGAAGGGATGGAAGAGCATTACCAGGTGTTTCCGAAGAGGGCTGGATGCAAGGTCATGATCTGATGCATTCACTGGTCGATACGCCTGTCAGCTTTTCTCCGTGTCAGGTTGTCAGGTTGCTGTTGAAGAACCATCTGGCAGCTGAATCGGACATACACTACAAAACCGACCTCTTGGCGGGCTATAAACCGATGGCGGTTGTCAACCTGCAACGGATCAATCAGACCCACTGGCAGATGACACTGCATCAGGACGCGCTGGGGGGGGCACTGGGGGTGATGCCCCGCTATCTCTGGGATGATGTGTTGCGTCTCTGGCTGGAGCAGGGGCAGGGCGCGGGGATTGCGTTTCTCGACATATTCAATCAACGCAGTCACCAGCTGAGCTACCGGGTGGGGTACAAGTATGATTTTGCGCAGCAGGCTGAGAACGCTGAATGTCAATACCAACCGTCTCTTGGTTCTCTATATCATTATCTTTCCGCCATGGCCGGAACGACAGGCATACGGTGCCTGAAGTCTACACACCTGTTTCAGTATGGTGCACTGCTGGGAATGCATATGACCAATCCAGATGCCTTATCGGGCATTCTGGAAGATTATTTTGGTTGGCAATTTCGTGTCATTCCATCGGATCAGGGCTATGAGCCCCTCTCACGCCATAGCCTGACATCGCTGGGCAGGGGCGGGATGAATCAACAATTGGGCAGGGATGTCCTGATCGGTCGCAGTGCCACGATCCCGTTTGCTCACCTGGATATCAGGATGTTGGCGGATAAACCCTGTGCGTTGCGTCATATACAGGATCAGGGTTTGTTTGATGCCGTTATGGAGCTGGCCAAGCGATTTGTCGGCCACCAGGTGAAGGTTCATCTGCAACTCGAAATTGATAACGATTACCTGCCGCCGTTACAGCTGACAGAAGGCTTTCAGCTCGGGCTCAATACCTATATGCCTGTGCAGGAAGAGGGCGATAGAAAGGTGATCCTGCCATTGAAGCGGTAGATGAAGCGAGAAATCTAAAGCAACCTTTCCCGGGTCAACTATTCTCTCTGAACTTGAATGCAGAGACTGCAGCTACCCTGAACGGCTTGCTTCATGAGCGCATCAGCGCTTCTCTGAACATCCGGTATTGGCGTGATGTATGGGATTGGTTATCAGAATTATCGCATCACCGGAAGGTGAATCCGTCACTGACTGGAGTGTGACGTTTCCCGAAGGTGGAGGCAGTATCGGGAGAGTGCCCGGTGTTACCCTTCAGCTATCGGACAATCGACGTATTGTTTCGGGTACCCATGCGATTATCAGCAGGTATCAGCAGGGTTATCGCATTACCGATGTGAGTACGAATGGTCTTTATATCAATGGCAGTACACGACCCTTGGGGCGTGACTGTCACCAGCCCTTGAACGATGGTGACATTCTTGATGTGGGGGAATACCGTCTCCAGGTAAGTTGTTTCCGTCCCGGGCAATCGACGCTTCAGGACCCTCAACACAGTGGGGCAATAGCGGCTTACGATGTCGTAGATGACCCTCTCCTGGGCAAGACGACGGATAGTCAGCAGGTATTAACGCCAGAGACTTGTGCTACAGATGTGCCTGAAAGGATTGATAGGCAGGCAGACAGATATACGACTACTCATAACAATGATCCTGGTTCTTCGCTGGAACCTGACCCTTTTATCGAATTTGATACTCATCAGCCGCCGTCAACAGGAATAAACCTGAACGAGCAAGTCGACGCTATTGCTGATCCTGACGTGTCGTTTTGTCAGGAAGACAACAAGCGATTGCTGACAGATTTCAGTGAGCCTGCCCCGTTGTTGTTTGCCGGCGGGCAAGCAGATTCAACTTCCCATAGAGGTGCAGAGCAACAGGAGTTGGCCTTTGTTCTTGGCCAGATGCAATGGTTTGAACAACGAAACCGGGTGAGGGAAATGGATTTTTATGATTGTCTGGAAACGGCCTTTAGCCAGGTGATTGAAGAGCTTGACCCTGTCCAGCTGGCGGCAACATTTGATGAGTATGCACCACATGCCCGGTGGTGGCCTGGAAGAAAGGCATTTTATTGGCGGATGTATTGTCGGTATTTTCAGAAGTCAGTCAGCAGCCGGGACCTCTTGCTGAAATTCCGAGGCTGTTTTGATGAGCTGTATCAGCGTAAGAACTGGCAGGGTAAAGGGTGATGCATCGTCACCCCGTTGCAGTAAGGATGGTACTGGGGCTGTTGCTCTTGTTAGACGGTTGCAGCTTTTTCAGTGGCTGGTTTGGGCAGCACCAACCGACAGTAACCATTGACGTGTATGTCTCACCACAGATCAACCCAAACGCACAGGAACAAGCGACACCGGTTGAATGGCGTATTTATCAATTATCGCGTCGGGATTTTTTTGATCAAGCTGACTTTCTGCTGTTGTTTGATGATGACCTCTCCGTTTTGAAAGGTAGCCTGCTTAACCGTCGGTTACCGGGTAGTGTTCTGCCAGGTAGCCAGGAGACCGTCACGCTGCCCCTGGCACAGGGGGCGCAGTATCTGGCAGTGATGGTGGCCTTTGCCAACTACCCGGATGCGACGAATAAAGGCGTTGTTGTTCTCCGGCCTGATCATGATAACCGGGTTCGCCTTGATATTGAGAATATCTCGGCCAGACTCACGACAGTGAAATAAACGCCTCAGGGCAGGGTTCTGTACATGGGTTGGACAGGGTATAGGGCATAGGATATGGACAGGAAAAAAGTGGTCTGGAGTGAAGGAATGTTTCTCTGCCCGCAACATTTCCAGCAGCAGGAACGGTATCTTGAAGACTATGCCCGCCGCTATCTCGAACAGTTACAGCCAGGGCGTTATGGTTTGACGGATCTTGCACTGGATGAACATTTGCTGGCGATAGGTAAAGTGGGGGTCAGGCAAGCCAGTGGCCTGTTTCCGGATGGAACACCGTTTAACCTGAGAACCGCCGTGGCGACCGAAGTGCCCGAGGATACCCGCGACAAAATGGTCTATCTGGCACTGCCCGTCTATAAGACGGGCAGTGTCGAAGTTGGGGATCACACGTCTGACAACCGACGTTACCATCTGATCAGCTATCAGGCCTTTGATGCCTGTCGTGAAGACAGTGACAGCATTCAGCTTGATGTGGCGGAACTGAATATTCGGCTCAAGCTGGAAGGCGAGGATATCCAGGATCTGACCGTGATTCCGGTCGCGCGCGTCCATGAGCGTAAACCGGATGGGGTGGTTGAATTAAACAAGGCAGTCATACCCGTGTGCCTGCACTTTGGTGTTTCGGATTACCTGGTGGATCATGTCAGTGACCTTTACACCCAGATGTTGTCCCGTGCAAGGGATATCGCACACCGCATCCGTGCAGACAAAAGTAACAAGAGCCCGCAGGCGTTAATGGAAGATCATTTATGGCTGCAAACGCTGGGTCGGTGGTTACCGTTACTCCAGTCATGGCTGAATGATCGACGGGTGCATCCCGAAGAAATCTATCGTTGGTTGTTAGTGATTCAGGGGGATTTTTGTGCGCTTGAGGGCAGGTTGCAGGATGAACCGGACACTTTCCAGGTGAACAGGTTGTACGTCTTGTTTTCTACCCTGTTCGCTACGTTACGCACCCAGTTACAACAGGTGCGTGTTGATGCTGTTGTGCAATTGCCTTGGGATGATTCTCTGTTGGCCCGACGGCGGTTATTGCGTACCAGTATTCAGGATCGTTCCCTGTACTCTGCGAGCCGATTCATTCTGTCGGTGACAGCATCTATGGGAACCCAGGAACTCAGCCGTCAGTTTCCACTGCTGTGTAAACTCGGAGGCAACAGCCGTATTGCAGAGCTGGTTCGTCATGCTTTGTCAGGTATTCCTCTTCAGGTATTGCCAGTACCGCCGGTTGAGCTGAAGGTCAAGACGGATGCCGCCTATTTTGAACTTGATACCTGTTCTCCCCTTTGGCTGGAAATGTTGCAGAAGGAAGAGTCGCTTGCCTTGCATATGGATGAGCAATTGGGCGATGTGACGGTTGAGCTGTTCGCTATTCGCTGATGGGCGAGTGCAGTGCCATCAGGGGGCGTTTCGGAGACGATGAGTGACTTCGCTGTTTGTTGATGAAGAGACTATAGACATCCGGGCCGTGGACAAAGAGCCATCATCGGCTCCTGATCAGGAGCCTTCCCCGGGCGCGTCTGACGGAGCCGATCTCTGGGAGTTGTCGAGCCTGCCTGAACGTTTTGATCTTCACCCCAACCCCCTGATCAATATTTCCCATGAGGTGATTGCGGTGCTTGCTGCATTGCCGCGCCTCGGTTACCCGCAGGATATCCGACAGTTTCGCCTGTTATTACTCGACCTGGTTGCTGAAGTGCGCAATCGAGGCCTGTTCCTGGATTACCATGCCAGCGTTATCGACAAAACCTGTTTTGTCCTCTGTGCGGCTCTGGATGAAACGATCATGAATACAGACTGGGGTGAGGCTGCGAACTGGGGAAGTAATACGTTGGTCAGTAGTGTTTTTAACCAGCGTAACGGTGGAGAAGTGTTTTTTGATCTGCTTGACCAGGCTTTACGGCAGCAAATGCGTCTGGTGGATTTTCTGGAAGTTCAGTACTGCCTGTTACAGCTGGGGTTCAGGGGACGGTATCGGGATATGGCTAATAGCCCGGTCAGTGAATTCAGCGCCAGTATTCTGAAGCTGCTGTTCCGTCACCATAAGGACACAATGCTACCTGAAAAGTCGCGCGAGAAACCCGTCAGTCACGGCAGGCCATTCCGTTTTATCCCATTCTCGTGGCTATTGCTGGGCGCAGCAACTCTGATGGCGATTACGGTAATGATTTCCGAACTCTGGTATGGCAGTCAGTCGGCTGTTCTATTGTCCCAGTATGAACGACTGGCCATGGAAGTCTTCTATACCGATACCGGTCAGGATGAGGCGGCCAGTTCCGTTCAGGATGATGAAACGTCACGTTTGCTGCGCTCTGCCGGTGTCTTGACTGGCCAGCTGTTTGAACGTGTCTGGTCAGTCACACTGACGCCATTCGAACGTGAGAGTCGTGCCCGCGCGATCAGTAATGAACTGACCCATGCTGGCTACCTGGCAACAGTCACACAGGTTCGGGATAAATGGGTGGTTAAAATTCCAGCAACAAGCCGCCAGAAAGCGGAGTTACTCAAAAATGAGCTGGGCATACGCTATAACCTGACGGGAGCGGTAGAGCTGGATCTGTTACCGGAATCCGGCACTGAATGGGTACCGGGCGAATGAAACGCGTACTGCTGGTGGCATTGCGGCCGTTGTTGCTGATCACCGGGATCAGCATGTTGTCGGTTGTCAGTGTTGTCTGGCTCCTGAGCAGTTTTGTGGCGCCAGGATCGGGCATGTTGTTGCGTTTGCTGCTGATTCCATTGCTGCTGACCGGTATCGCCGGCATTGCCTGGTGGTATCACCGACGAAAGACCAGCCGGCGTACAGTTCAGGAAAAAAAGACAGCATTCACCGATCTGGAACGCGATAAAACAGCCTTGGCCAGCCTGTTTGGGGATGCCATCAAACAGTTAAAAAACCGTCAGCGTCTTGCGACACGAAGCCTCTATGAGCAGGCGTGGTATGTGGCACTGGGTGACGGCCGTAGCGGTAAAAGCACACTGTTGTTCTGCAATAATCTTGAGCCATTGTTTCTGTATTCAGAGGATGAAGAAACGTCTGCCAACTGGTTGTGTCGGTTCTGGGTAGGGAAGCGCGTCGTGGTGATTGAGACCGGGCCAGGACTGGTGGGGGCCAGTGTCAATGAGGCGCTGTGGCACTATTTTTCTGATTTGTTAATGAAATATCGGCCAAGGCAGGCATTGAATGGCCTGATCATGGTGGTCAGTTGTGCTGATCTGCTGCATGGCAGTCGCGATGCCCGCCGTAATCTTGGCAGTCGTATCCGTGAGGCCATTTTAACGCTGAATAATCGTATCGGTATTCAGCTGCCGGTTTATGCGGCATTCAGCTGTGTGGATGCTATCTGTGATTTTTTACCGGCGTTCAGCAGTCGGCGTGAGGGCGGAGCCGATGCACCGTTTGGCGATCTGGTTGAGGGGTATGACAACCGACACTTCGATGTGGAATGGTTCCGGCATTCACTGCAGACCTTATTGTTGGGGCTGGTCGACAAGCAGTTAAGATCCATGCAGCAGGGACGTCGTCCGGAAAGCTGGCAATCACTGATTGCCTTGCCGTTCCAGTTGCAACTATTCGGACGGGTCATGGAAAACTTCTGCAAGGATCTATGTACAGAATCCCTGCTGCGGGAGTATGTCTGGCTGCGGGGTTATTTTCTGTTTACCTCCGAACAGCAGGGAGCCCAGTATGATTTATTAACACAGGCGGTCTCCAATTTTGGTGGCTGTGCCAGCACGACAGTTTACGATCAGGTGCCCGGGCGGATGACGCTGTTTGCCAGCCGATTGCTGCAACAGGTCATATTACCGGAATCAGGGATTGCCGGGCGGAACCGGCAACAGGAGAGTCGCGACCTGTTTGCCCATCTGCTAGTGATACTGGTACTGGTGTTGTCGCTGGGAGTGTTTATTTACCAGATGCGTGCGAATTGGATCAGGGATGAATCCTACTTTCACAGTATGCAATCGCGCCTGGCGCTTTATCACTCAGAAATATTTCGCCTTGAGCGACAGGAGAGAACCACAGACCTTGCTTATGTGCTCCCTGTTTTGACTGATCTGAGGCAGCTCTATCAGGAGGGGAACCGTAAGAAACCTTGGTATCTGCGCAGTAGCCTGTTTGAGGGAAACCTGTCGAAGGCCGTAACCCAGGCATACCACAATCATCTCCAGCAATTACTGTTACCCCGGCTGATAGACCTGACGGCGACGGCCTTACAGCAAAGCCTTGATGACGATGATACCGGACAGGTTTTCGAACATCTTCGTTTTTACTTGATGCTGTTTAACAAACGCCTTTTGAATACCAGTGGCCTGGAGCGTTTTCTGCTTGGACGCATGGCTGTTGTTGTCCCGCAACTGAATGGGCATCAGGCAGAGCAATTGGTCAGCGACCTGCTGGATTCCGAGTATGCCACCGTCTACAGACCCCGAGAACAACTGGTTGAAATGGCACGTCAGAGTCTCGCCGGGGTGCCTGTTGATCAGCTCATTTATGGGCGGCTCAAGGCGCTGCCGGATAACCGTGAAACACTGGATGTCCGTCACTTCATGGGCAAATATTTTCCATTGATGGCCCGTTTCCGGCCCGGATTTAAGGCGTTCACCATGCCTGTGATGTATACGGCCATGGGCTACGCCAATCTGGATCTCTCCGTGAAGTCACCGCTTCTGCGACAGCTTTTGACGGAATACCGCTTGATCATGGGCGACTTACAGGGACCCTTTAACATTGACCTGTTGGCGCTCAGTACCAATATCCAGAACCTGTATTTTTCAGATTACATTTATCGCTGGAAAAACCTGTATGACAATATTGAGGTTGCCCACTTCGGTACGCTGATCGAGCTGGGCGCCTCACTGGAAGTCTTGCGGGCACCGTCCATCAGCCCTCTCTTGGATGCGTTGAATTTTCTTGTCGCGAATACCCAGCTGGTACAAACCAGAGAACCGTCAGAGACATCAGTCGTCGAAAAAGCAGCAGGCAAGGCGGCGGGGCAAGGGGCGAAGTGGCTGGCATCGGAACAGTATCGTCTGAACCCTGCCTATGTGGTTGATGAACAGTTTCAGCAGTATGCCGACTTTGTCGAAACCCGTCACGAGCAGGGTTCAGCCTTTGAGCGGCTGGAACAGTGTGTGTCGAATCTGGATGTCTACCTGCAGGATGCGCTGACGGCACCTGATCAGGGCGAGGTATTTTTTACGTATGCGCTGGCCCATGCCGCCGGGAACAATGATCCTATCCGCTGCATTGATACGGTGTCGACACTGGCGCCGCCGGCTGTGGCCGGTATCGGTCAGGCGCTGTCTCAGCAGATCTGGAAACTGGTTCTCATGGAGGCGTATCGCCATATCGACAAGCAATGGCGTCAGAATGTACTGCCGGTCTACAAAGCGACATTAGCGGGACGTTTTCCGTTTGCAGCCAGTGAAGGGTGGGAATCTTCCCTGGCGGCATTTGTCACGTTTTTCCGTCCGGAAGGTGTGTGGGACGGGTTCGTGACAACCTATCTGGCCCCTTTCGTCGATTGGCAGGGGGCGAAACCGGTGCTGAAATCGATTGATGGTTTCCGGCTACCGCTGAAACCCCAGGTGTTGGATTTGATGATCAAGGCAAAACGCATTCGTTATGTTTACCTGGATGCCAATGGCCAGCAGTTGTCCCTGGATTTGACCGTCCGGGCACTGGGTATGAGTCCTGATGTGACGGATTTCGTCCTGTCAGCCGCGCGGCCGATATTCAAGTACCAGCATGGTCCCAGGGTCTGGGGCTCATTGCACTGGCCAACGGATGATACGCCGGATACCGGTGTAACAGCGCAGTTCTACCGCAGTGGCGTCTTACTGGCAGAAAAGCAATATAACGGTCCCTGGGCGCTGCTGCGTTTTTTCTGGGATGCGCGGATGAAAACCGACACCATGGGTGTCATCTTCGAATACCCACTGGGTGACCGATCCATCAAATTACATGGGGCGGCGATTGATGAGTACCCGGGGCCTCGGGCCCAGGAGCTGTTTCTGAATTTCAATCTGCCGGAAACGTTGCTATGAAAGTCAGTGATGCATTCCTGTCTCGGCAGGCGAAACATCGGCTGGCAGGACGCTTCACACTCGCCAGCCCGTTTAGTGATAGGCGACGTGTCGTACAGGCCTATGATCATGAGAGAGGGTCGCAGGTTGCACTCAAGCAGGGATCGCCGGAACAACTGGGAAGGGAGTGGACAAGGTTAAGTACTCTTTCTGTAAGGGGGATTTTACAGCCGACGTTGTTGCTTCCTGCCATGGGATTGATGGTGTTTCCCTGGCTGAAATCAGATAATTTTGCCCTAAGGTTGCGGGCCGATGATATTTCATTACTAGAAGGATTAGCCCTTTTAAGGCAAGTCGGGCAAGCCGTGTGTCATTGTCACCGACAAGGGTTTATTCATGGTGATATAAAGCCGGCTAACATCATGCCGTTATTAGGCGGTGTGCTCATTGATTTTACGGGGGCCTCTGATATTGGTATGCCGGTTTCCCAGGTTATCCCGTGTTACCTGTCGCCCACCTTTGCGGCACCAGGGATATTACGAAACCAGGGGGTGATGCGTGAGTCCTTCGACTGGTTTTCACTGGCTGTAGCTCTGGAATTGCTGATATGCCGGCAGCACCCATTTGCAGGTAAAAGCATCATCGACATGTCTGAACATGCCGGGAGGTCAGGGGATCATTGTTTTGACTGGCAAGCCTGCTGCAAAGGACATGAGATCACACAGGCGGAATTCATGGGTGTACTGGATTACTGTTACCATGCGGCTGAGCAGCGCTATGCTGAGATCCACCCAACTGAAGATGGGTCATTACCCAGTGCTGATGTGGGCCGGGAATGGTCCAGAGCCCGAACAGCATAACCAGTATGCCGGCACTGGCTCTGACCCCCCTATGTTGCAGAACCCCTTTTATCTGGTCTGCCAGTAGACCGGTCGCCAGCAAAACCGGGATAGTGCCAATGCCAAAGCAAAGCATCAGTATCGCTGCGTTCCAGCTGCTGGCGCTGGACGCTGCCCAGATCAGCGTACTGTAAACAAGGCCGCAGGGTAACCAGCCCCAGAGCATGCCAACACCAAAAGCGCGAGATGGGGTGGTGATCGGCAGCAACGCTGCAGCTCGTGGCTGTATATGTCGCCAGAGTCGATGACCGGCCTGTTCGAGTTTGGTGAGGCCAAACCACCACCCGGAAAGGTACAGACCCATGGCAATCAACATCAATCCCGCCAACCAGCGAATAGCCAGACTGGTTTCACGACTGAACCCGCCCAGAAACCAGCCTAATGTTCCCATCAGGAAGCCTGCGATGGCATAACTGATAATCCGGCCGGAATTATAAGCCAGCAGTAAATAAAGACGCCGTGGCAGGGTATTGCCTGCAGGCGTCGACAGTGTCAGGGCGGACATGATTCCCCCGCACATCCCAATACAATGTGCACCGCCAAGCAGGCCAAGAATAATGGCGGTCGTATACTGCAGTGTTTCAGGCATAAAAGGGTGTTAACTAATAAGGTTGGCAGTCTGTATACCGCCAGACTGCAACGATTGTTGTGATAGAGGTCAGTATCTATTCCTTTTTTTCCTGTTTGTCAGTGTGCGTTGGCTTTTTCCGGGGGGTATCATCAAACAGGATACTGTGTGCAGGTCCTTCCATGTCATCAAACTGGCCATTATCAACGGCCCAGAAAAACAGGGCGACAGCAATGATCACAAAGATCACCGCCAGGGGAATCAGCAGATATAAACTGGCCATGGTATCAGGCTCCCTGGAACCTTAACTCCCGCTTAACGATCTGAAGAAGTAAGGCTAAATTGAATGAAGAGAGCGTCCCCTGTGCTCTTCAGGCAAA
>NZ_BAABFL010000123.1:0-11745 GCF_039540975.1 Kistimonas scapharcae | reverse complement strand
CGTTTTGTGCAAAAACTGTACTCTGTTGCCAAAAGTACGGCCAGCTTGCTCACATTCCCAAGGTTAAGCGGGATTTAAGGCCTGGAAAGAGGTTGCTGACAGTTTACCCTTATCCAATACCGGTGTCTCAGGTGCCAGACGGGTCAGTCGCATGGCGTTACCAACCACAATCAATGAACTCAGTGACATGCCGATAGCAGCCATCCAGGGAGCAATCAGGCCGGTCGCAGCCAGTGGCAGGGCCGTGATGTTGTAACCCAGTGACCAGAACAGGTTCTGCCAGATGATACGGCGTGTTTGTTGGGCGAGATCAAAGGCAGTGAGAAGACGCTGCAGGTCACCGGTCAACAGGACGGCATCGGCAGTGGTACGTGCCAGATCCGTGGCATTGTTCAGAGCCAGAGAAAGATCAGCCTGCGCCAGCACGGGTACATCATTGATGCCGTCACCCACCATCAGGACCTTGGCACCGTGTGCCTGCCGGGTGCGGACATGCTTGAGTTTATCGTCAGGAACGGCGGCGGCCAGCCATTGGTCGATACCCAGTTCGTCCGACACCCTTGAGACAACGCCAGGGGTGTCTCCGCTGAGAAGCTCAACGGTCAGACCACGGCGCTGCAGGGCGTTGATGACAGTGGACGCTTCCGGGCGCAGTTCATCATCGAGCTCGAACCAGGCTGCGGGCTGTTCGTTACAACTGAGTAATAACCATTGCCCTGTCGCATCAGGTGGTAACAGGTTAAAGTCTGGCGCGCTGAAGGCCGCTGTACCGATTCGGTAAAGGTTATTGTCTATGTAGCCGCTGAGGCCTTTGCCTGTGGTGTTGGTCACATCATGGGCTGTATAGGGTGATGTACCTGAGAATGCCTGGGCGATAGGGTGCTCCGAATGACTTTCTAGGGCACTTGCCAAGTGAATCACATCATCCTGTTTTAGCGTGCAACCTTCTGCAAGAATGACTTGCCGTAGAATAAGCCTGCCTTTGGTGAGCGTTCCCGTTTTGTCAAAAATAACATGGGTCACTTGATTCAAGCCTTCGAGCACATGCCCGCGGCTGATAAGAATCCCCAGTTTTTGCAGGGTGCCGGTCGCGGCAGTCAAGGCAGCAGGCGTGGCGAGTGACAGGGCACAGGGGCAGGTGACCACCAGGACGGACAGCGTCACCCAGAATGCATGTCCAGGGTCGATCTGGCTCCAAAGGGTGTAAACGACAACAGACGTCACGAGTACGGCGGCAACAAAGAATCCGGCGACCCGGTCGGCAATCCGGGCAATGGCAGGCTTGTCACTTTGTGCACGTTCCAACAGTCGGACAATCGCTGAGAGCCGGGTATCGTCACCAATACGGGTGACCTCAATCTCCAGTGCGTTCTCGGTATTCAGGCTGCCGGCGATAACCCGCTCACCGGTGCTGCGGGCAACTGGCATGTATTCACCGGTCAGGGCCGATTCGTTCAGGCTGGAGTGCCCGCTGACGATTATGCCATCGGTTGGGACGCTGTCCCCCGGTAATACACGGACTCGATCGCCGGGCTGAAGATCGGTAACGGGAACCCGTTCTGTCTGGTTTCCACTGAGCTTAAGGCAGCTGGCTGGCAGCAGGTTACGCAAAGCACGACCTGCCTTGGCGGTTCGGTGTCTGGCCCGTAATTCCAGGTAGCGGCCCAGCAGCAGAAAAAAGGTGAACATGCTGACCGAATCAAAATAGACTTCACCATGGCCATGCCAGGTGGCCCAGAGACTGGCAACATAAGCCCCTCCAATGGCAATGGAGACGGGCACATCCATTCCCAGGTGCCGGGTTTTCAGGTCACGCCAGGCTGCCGTGAAGAATGGACGGGCGGCGTAGAAAACGACGGGTGTAGCCACAAAGGCACTGATCCAGCGGATAAAATCCCGGTATTCCGCTTCCATATCCTGCATGGCACCGGCATAAAGAGCGACGGCATACATCATTACCTGCATGGCACCAATACCGGCGACGGCAAGCCGCCGGATAAAGACCCGGTGCTCTTGCTGCATTAGCGCTTCCTGACGTTCTGCGCGCCAGGGATGTCCCTTGTAGCCGATATGATGCAGTTCCAGCAGGATCTCACTGAGTTTGACGCCGTCAGGATCCCAGCTGACGGTTGCACTGTGTTGGCTCAAGTTGACGGTGACGCCAGTGATGTCTGTGGCGTGTAAAAGGTGCTTTTCGATCAGCCAGACACAGGCCGAGCAAGTAATCCCTTCAATCAGCAGACGTGCTTCCCGGGTGCCATCCGGATTTGTCCGGACAAAATCCGACTGCATATCTTCACGGTCATAAAGTGCCAATTCTGCTTGCAGGACTTGGTCGGCAGATTCAGCACGTTCTGCAGGTTCGGTACGAAAACGGTAATAATTGTCCAGACCACCGGCCACGATGGCTTCTGCGACAGCCTTACAGCCAGGGCAGCACATAGGCTGCTCCTCGGCTTCAATGGTGGCAAAATAATGCGGTGTACCGGCAATGGGTAAATGACAGTGAAAACAGCTTACAGTCATGAAAATCTCTATTGCTCACTACCAGAAAGGGGCTTGTCAGCAGACAGTGTGACGGGCGTGCCCGGTTCAAGCACTAACTCATCATTGAGGCGCCAGCCCGTCTGGTAAGCCTGTTCGGGAATTTGTTCATCCAGTGTTTCCAGCTGCACGTAATAACGCCCATCGACACTGCTTGTCAGGTTGCCAATATAATCACCGGAAGGGGTGAGGCGCAGCATGATATCCCGGTCATTGCTTTTGAAAACCGGGGAGGAGAAGCGAAGACGTAAGGCGTCAGGGCGCTCGGGCAGGTTACCGGTTACTTTGGCGCGGACTTCGCCGGTCAGGTCATCCACGCTGATTAGTGCGTTGACGTCCCATTCTATCGCACGGTTTTCCCGCGACAGGTCTTCATTGATGACTTTGCCGACCTTGTAATAGTCATCCACGACGACGGTGTCGCGATTATTCAGTGCGACGGTCAGTGTGATAGCGCCCCAGGTAAAGGTCACCAGCAGGATAGTGATAATAAACCACACCCATGGCTCCTTGTGCCATGGGGTGAAAGTGTCAGTCTGGTTTGAATGATGATGCATTACAGCATGGCCTCTGTTGGGTATTACCGGGGAGCCGGAGCAAGGAAACGGCTTTCTGTCGAGACGGGTTGCATCGTAGCAGTCTCGGCGGTGACGGTGAAGATGACGGTTGTGTTCCTTTTGCCCTTCAGTGCTTCAGGCGAAGCAACCAACCGTACTGGGATGTTGAGCAGTTCGCCGGAGGCGACTTCAACCGATTTATCGCCTTCATAACGTAGCCCGTCAAGGCCGCTACTGGTGATGCGATAACGGTGGGTTTGTTGATCCTTGTTAACCAGTTTGAGGGTATAGACGTTTTCTATCAGGCCATCGGCGGTCTCGGTGTACAGGCTTTGCCTATCCCTGAGGATTTCCAGTTCTATCATCGAGCGGCTGCTGACCGTCACCAGGAACATGACGGTGATGATGGCCAGTGCTACGAAATAACCGACCAGGCGAGGACGGATAATCTTGCCGGGTTTGCCTTCGACAATCTCGCTTTCGGTGCTGTAGCGGATCAGTCCCTTGTCGTAACCCATTTTGTCCATGATGCTGTCACAGGCGTCGATACAGGCAGCACAGCCAATACATTCGTATTGCAATCCATCGCGAATATCGATGCCGGTAGGGCAGACATGGACGCACATCTTGCAGTCAATACAGTCACCGAGTCCCTGGGATTTTGGGTCGGCAGTTCTCTTTCTTGGACCGCGTAGCTCACCCCTTGATGGGTCGTACCAGACGGTGGCGGTGTTTTCGTCATACATGACACTCTGGAAACGGGCATATGGACACATGTATATGCAGACCTGTTCACGCAACCAGCCGGCATTACCGTAGGTGGCCAGTGTGAAAAAGCCAATCCAGAACAGGGCCCAGGGATGGACATCCAGGGTCAAAAGATTCGGTACCAGTTCGCGTATGGGGGTGAAATACCCGACAAAGGTAATACCCGTGGCCAGCGCGATAGCGAGCCAGAGAATATGCTTGAATGCTTTTCGAAGAAACTTGGCGGAACTCAGCCCCGCTTTATCGAGTTTCATACGCTGGTTTCGATCACCTTCGGTGATGTGTTCAGCCCACATGAATACCCAGGTGAAAACGCTCTGAGGGCAGGTGTAACCACACCAGACCCTGCCAGCCAGAACGGTGATAAAAAACAGACCAAACGCACAAATAATCAGCAGACAGGACAGCAGAATAAAGTCTTGAGGATAAAAGGTTGCACCAAATATATGGAATTGCCGTGCGGGCAGGTCAAATAAAACGGCCTGTCGACCCGTGGTGGATATCCATGCAACACCGAAATACAGAATAAAGAGAAAAGCGCCTCCACTGATGCGCAGGTTTCGAAAGAACCCCTGGAATGAACGGGTATAGATTTTTTCCCGCTTTTTGTAGAGGTCGACCACTTCAATTATTTCGGGTTCTTGCTCTGAACCATTTTTGTGGGTGTTGGGCTCACTCATCCGGTCATGTCCCTGGCTGTTCACGGTGGCGCTTCGGCTCGGATGTTATTGTTGGAATAGTGCAGGAAGCGTTTCGGTTTTTCTGAAGGTAACGAGAGTCACTACCCTCAGAAAAACCGACTGCGTAGCGCAGTCGGTAAAGATCGTTGTTATTACTGGCTGTTTTTTTTGTGAGACAAGCTGTAAACGTAAGCGGATACCAGATGTACCTTTTCCTCACCCAGAATATCTTTCCAGGGCGGCATAACACCGTTACGGCCGTTACGAATGGTGTACATGACCTGGGCCTGGGAGGAACCATACAGCCACACACCGTTGGTCAGGTCAGGTGCACCGAGGAGTTTGTTACCTTTGCCTTCCGAGCCATGGCAGGCTGCGCAGGTGGTTTCGAACACCTTCTTACCCTTGGTCAGATCGGTGTCGCTGAAACCGGTATCGATACCGCTCAGGCTACGAGCATAGGCTGCTACATTCCGAACTCCGGATTCGCCAATGACGGCACCCCAGGCGGGCATCTGGCCTCGACGGCCTTCCAGCAACGAGTGCTTGATGTCTGCCGGTGTGCCGCCCCACAGCCAGTCATCATCGGCCAGATTCGGGAAGCCAAAGGCACCGCGGGCATCACTGCCATGGCAAAGCGCACAGTTGTTCAGAAAGATCCGCTGACCCATTTTGAGAGCCTTGGGGTTGCCCTGAAGCTCCTCAATGGATTGAGCCGCATACTGTTGAAACAGCGGTGCATACTGACGGGTATGTTTGGCCGTTTCAGCTTCCAGCTGGTTGATCTGGGTCCAGCCCAGTGCACCTTTCCAGACGCCCGGAAACAGGATGAGGTATCCCAGCGTAAACACCAGTGTGGCGATGAATAGCCAAAGCCACCATTGGGGCATTGGGTTGTCATATTCCTCGATACCATCGTAATTGTGGCCGGTGGTTTCCGAGGTGGTTTGCTTGCGCTGGGTCTTGGTGGTGGCGATTAACAGGCCAACCACCAGTGCCAGGCAGGCAAAAGTCAGGATGAAAATCCATCCGCTCCAGAAACTAGACATTCTGTTTCTCCCCCATGTTCTTGTTCTTGTCGCCTTTCTCGAAGGTGCTCATCACGGCGGAACGGTGCGCAGTATCATCGGCAAAGGGCAGGTTAGCCGCTTCTTCGAAACTGCGCTTGCGTTTGCTGCTGTAAGCCCAGAACACGATGCTTAAAAAAGCAATCATGCAAAGGACAGTGGCCAGTCCGCGCAGAGTGTTGATATCCATAAGCTGTTACCGTTTTGTCGTCAGCGCAGTGCCAAGTCCCTGCAGATAGGCAACCAGGGCATCCATTTCGGTTTTACCCTTCACCTCGGCGGCAGCATTTTGGATCTGCTCATCCGTGTAAGGCACACCCACCAGACGGAGTGATTCCATCTTCTGGGCAGTGTCTTTTCCATCGAGCACATTATCCATCAGGTGCGGGTAGGCCGGCATGATAGACTCAGGCACAACATCACGGGGGTTATACAGGTGTGCGCGGTGCCACTCATCCGAGTAACGCTGACCCACCCGGGCGAGATCTGGACCGGTCCGTTTTGAGCCCCAGAGGAACGGGTGATCGTAAACGGACTCACCCGCGACAGAGTAGTGGCCGTAGCGCTCAACCTCTGCACGTAACGGACGGATCATCTGAGAATGACAGCCTACGCAGCCTTCTTTGATGTAGACGTCACGGCCTTCCAGCTCAAGGGCAGGATAGGGTTTGATCCCAGCCACAGGCTGGGTCGTCTCTTTCTGGAAAAACAGCGGCACGATCTCAACGAGGCCGCCAAAACTGATGGCGACGACGATCAGGATCACCATCAAGCCAAGGTTTTTTTCTACAATTTCGTGTTTAGTCATGGCTTTAAACTTCCCCCTGTCACGCCATTTGGGCGGCCAGCTTGGCCTGGTCTGGCTCGGCTGCGCGGATGGTGCGGTAGACGTTGTACAGCATCACTACCATACCGGCGAGGAAGAAGGCTCCACCGATGGCACGGACAATATAACCGGTCTCACTCTGGATAACGGATTCTATAAAGCTGTAGGTCAGGGTGCCGTCAGCATTTACTGCGCGCCACATCAGACCCTGGGTGATACCGTTAACCCACATGGCGGCGATATACAGCACGGTGCCGATAGTGGCCAGCCAGAAGTGTGCGTTGACCATGGCAATGCTGTACATGCTGTCACGTCCCCAAAGGCGTGGGATCATGTGGTACAGCGCACCAATGGATACCATTGCTACCCAGCCCAGTGCACCGGAGTGAACATGACCAATGGTCCAATCGGTGTAGTGAGACAGTGCGTTGACAGTCTTGATGGCCATCATCGGGCCTTCGAAGGTGGACATGCCGTAGAAAGACAGTGAAACCACCAGGAATCGCAGCACCGGGTCGGTACGGAGTTTGTGCCAGGCACCGGAGAGTGTCATAACACCGTTGATCATGCCGCCCCAGGAGGGTGCTAACAGAACCAGCGACATTACCATACCCAGGCTCTGCGCCCAGTCAGGCAGTGCGGTGTAGTGCAGATGGTGCGGGCCGGCCCAGATATAAATGGCGATCAATGCCCAGAAGTGGACGATGGACAGACGGTAGGAGTAAACCGGGCGTTCTGCCTGCTTGGGTACGTAGTAGTACATCATGCCCAGGAAACCGGCAGTCAGGAAGAAGCCGACAGCATTATGGCCGTACCACCACTGGATCATGGCATCCATCGCGCCAGAATAGGCTGAGTAGGATTTCCAGAACGTGACCGGTACCGACATGCTGTTGACCACGTGCAGCAGGGCAACCGTTACAATGAATGCGCCATAGAACCAGTTGGCGACGTAAATATGCTGCGTTTTACGCTTCATGACCGTGCCAAAGAAGACGAAAGCATATACCAGCCACACAACCGTGATCAGGATGTCGATCGGCCACTCCAGCTCAGCGTATTCTTTGGAAGAGGTAATGCCCAGTGGCAGAGTAATGGCTGCCAGCAGAATGACCAGATTCCAGCCCCAGAACGTAAAGGCCGCCAAGCCGTCAGAGATGAGCCGAGCCTGACAGGTTCGTTGTACCACATAGTACGATGTGGCGAACAGTGCAGAACCACCGAACGCAAAGATCACCGCATTGGTGTGCAGTGGCCTCAGTCGACCGAAGGTCAGGTAAGGTTCAAAGTTGAGATCAGGAAACACCAGCTGGATTGCGATCAGCAAACCAACAGCCATGCCGACGATGCCCCATACCACCGTCATCACGGCAAACTGGCGAACCACTTTATAGTTGTAGTGTGTGTTCGTTGTTGCGCTACTCATGTATGGATCCACATAACCTTCGCTTAAATACGTACATATCCCTACTTAAGTATCAGTAAGCCGAAAAGGCAAAACAATGACCTGTGTCAATAAAGGGTCAATGTTTGCGCAGTTGCTCCTCATACCCCCGCAAGGTGCTTGACGCGTTGCCAAAACCATACCGTCAGCCATCAAGGCTGCTTCCAGTCGACATCATGTTTTTTTAAGAGCTGGGTGCTAATGGGTAACTGGTTTCTACGCTGTCTGTTGTTGGTTTTGTTATCAGACAGGGCCTGCGAATGTGCCGAATCAGTCCACATCTACAGGCCGATCCGCGAGGCGTTGTCAATCATATCAGAAAGCGTGTAACTATGCGCAACTGCTTCTCGATATTTCCTTATTTTTGTTGTTGTTTTTTCTTGTGAGATGGTTGCTTTTCACAGGAATACCTGTGGCTGTCTGGTATTTGACGATGGTTATGATTGGTTAAGCTTCTCTATTTGTTTTGGGGATGTTTTTAAAATGACGCCATACCCATTAGCGAAAAGGATTTCCCTTTCGCTGGTTTTACTGCTTTCCATAGCATTGACGGGCTGTTCATTTCTGAATAATGGAAACGAACAGAAGCCTGACGATAACGTCTGGCACCTTACGGTATTACATACCAATGATCATCACGGTCATTTCTGGCGTAATGGCAATGGTGAATGGGGAATGGCTGCGAGAAAAACATTGATTGATCGTATCCGCGCTGAAGTAGCCGAGTCGGGTGGTCATGTGTTGTTGTTGTCTGGCGGTGATATCAATACAGGTGTTCCTGAATCCGATCTTCAGGATGCCGTGCCGGATTTCAAGGGTATGAACCTCCTGGGCTATGACGCCATGGCGGTCGGTAATCATGAATTTGATAACCCGATGCCTGTGTTGCGCATGCAGGAGCAGATTGCTCAGTTCCCGTTTCTTGCCGCCAATATTCGTGATAAGGCAACAGGTGAGCGTTTATTTAAGCCCTATACAGTATTTACGCTCGATGGTTTGCGGATAGCTGTTTTAGGTTTAACGACGGACGATACCCAGAAAATCGGTAATCAGGAAAATATTCAGGGTATTGTTTTTACCCGCCCTGAGGATGAGGCCAAAGCACTGATTCCCACGTTGAGAAAACAGGCCGATGTTGTTATTGCTACGACACACATGGGGCATTATAAAAATGGTCAGCATGGCTCTAATGCTCCCGGTGATGTTACTTTGGCTAGAAACGTTCGTGGTATTGACCTGATTGTCGGTGGCCATTCCCAGAACCCTCTCTTTGAACCGGATCGGCAGAATAATACCTGGATTTTACAGGCGCAGGATTGGGGCCGTTATGTAGGACGTGCGGATTTTGAGTACCGCGATGGTCAGCTCAAACTGCTGAAATACCAGTTGATTCCTGTTAATCATACGCAGTCAGTTTTGAATGCTGATGGTGGCAAGGTCCGGGTCGCTGTTGGTGATGTTATCCCTGAAAATCCTGCGATGCTTACCTTGCTGGCACCCTACCAAAAGAAAGGTGAAGCGGAAGTGCTGCAACCGGTTGGTTACACCGATGGGCGATTGATGGGAGAGAGAAGTGAGGTTCGCTTTGGCTATACCAACCTTGGTCGTTTAATTGCACTGGCACAAATGGAGATGGTCGGTGCAGATGTCGCTGTTGTCAGTGCGGGTGGCATAAGGGCGAGTATTCCAAAAGGCGATATTACTTATCGGGATATTTTGAGTGTTCAGCCCTTTGGCAATGGCGTTTCATATGTTGAGCTTTCCGGAAAGTTACTGAAAGAATATCTGAGTAATGTTGCCGAAAAAACTATAAACAGCGGTGGTTTTGCCCACTTTGCCGGTGTTGAAATGAGAATTCGAGGAGGCTCGCTGGAGTCGGTTACTGTAGGTGGCAAACCGCTGAAGGATAATCAAACTTATCGGCTTGCTTTGAACAGCTTTTCTGCTGCAGGTGGTGATAATTACCCGGTTTTAACCTCGAGCCCAACCTATGTTGAAAGCGGATTTACGGATGCCAGCGCTTTACGGGAGTATATTGGCAAACATTCTCCTATCCATGTTTCTGACTACAAACCGGATGGGGTTATGCGTCTGCCAGCAGATTAAGGATAGATTCCATGAGGGTGGCAGTGAGCCTGCCACACTCGCGATATATATCTTATTTGCCCGTATTTGCAGCATCAAACGTTGGTGAGATGTTTTGCCAGCAATCGGTATAGTTTTCCTGACGTAATCCGCCATTGATAGCAAAGGCTGTAGGCTTGTAAAGGAAGGAGGACTCGAACATAAATGCCAACGTGTTTTCCTGCTTTTGTGGCGTCAGCTTAGTTTTTGTGGCGTCTTCAACGGCAGTACCATCAGGCCCATGTGGGGACATACAGTTGTGCAGGCTGCCGCCGCCGGGCAAAAAGCCACCGTCGGGTTTGGCGTCGTATACCCCTTCGATAAGGCCCATGTATTCGCTCATGATATTACGATGAAACCAGGGTGGTCTGAAGGTGTTTTCTGCGACCATCCAGCGAGGGGGGAATATGACGAAATCCACGTTGGCCAGTCCTTCATGATCGAGAGGAGAAGTCAGAACCGTGAATATTGATGGGTCCGGATGGTCGAAGCTTACGGTGTTGATGGTGTTGAAGGTTTTCAGATCGTATTTGTAGGGCGCATAATTCCCGTGCCAGGCAACAACATCAAAGGGAGAGTGATCCAGGTTACAGGTAAAAAAATGCCCGCCGAACTTGGTCAATAATTGTGTTGGTTCATTGCTGTCTTCAAACCAGGCAACCGGTGTATTGAAATCGCGAGGGTTTGCCAGCCCGTTTGCACCAATGGGGCCTAGATCAGGCAAGCGAAAAGGATTGCCATAATTTTCCAGTAAATAACCGCTAGCTTGTGGGCCTAATAGGCTGACACGGAACTTAATACCCCGTTGAATCACCGCAATTTCGGTTGGTTTTATCTGAAGGCGTCCAAACTCAGTGTCGATGGATAGGCCGCCGTCCTGGGGAATAATCAGCAGATCACCGTCGGCATTACAGAAGCAACGCTTTTCCATGCTCTGTGATGCAGAATAAAGATGAATCGCGCTGCCCTGACGCATTGAGGCGTCGCCATTGCCTGCCACGGTTCGGATGCCTGAAATGAAATCGCATCTTGGTTCAGTTGGTGGCTGGGGGTTCCAGCGCAAACGTTCGGGTGTCAACCAGGTATCACTGAAAGGTCCGCTTTCCCAGATTTCTGAAACCACTGGCTCATAGGGTGACTGTTTGACAGAAGGGTGAATTCTGTATAGCCAGGATCGCTGATTTTCGTGACGTTTTGCAGTGAAACCCGTGCCGCTGAGTTGTTCGGCAATGAGTCCATAAGACAGTTCTTGGGGGGAGTTTTGTCCAACAGGCAGGGCATTCGGGAGTGCCTCAGTGCTGAAATGGTTGCCAAAGCCGGTCATATAGTGAAATGGATCAGTAACCTCTTTTTTGCTAGCTGATTGTCGCTTTGTCTTTTTCATCCATCACCCCTGCAGCAGATATCAGCCCCTAGAAAACATCGAGCTAACTATATTCTGTGAGTAGCCAGTCATTTCCCTGTTTCTTGAATCTAACATGCGATTTTGAATGAGCAAATGCAATGTTTAATGCGTTTCTCGGTGTTTGAGGATGGCTTTGTTGATGTTCGTTTGTAGTAGCGACAGGGATGTCGCGGTAGCGATGCAGGGCAGGAGGCCCTGTCAGAGCGGGCGGAAAATGGGCATTAATAAAGCCGACAGACACCGCAACTGGTAAGTACTCAAAAACTCCTGTGCAGACCACATGGCAGCCAGCATGAGGCGTATTCGATAATATTTGCCAGTCTCGGAATT
>NZ_BAABFL010000122.1:0-15508 GCF_039540975.1 Kistimonas scapharcae | reverse complement strand
TAAAGCGAAACTTTGTCAGTGTCGTAGCTCTGGCTTGTGCTTTTGTCTGGTTACCAATGTGAAACGTCAACAGCTCCTAGTCTCGCCGCAATTTATCGGAGATAGCAATCGGGGATTCGTAGGTAAAGACAACAATATAGGATGAGATCAGGAGTGTCAGGATTGCTGTTGCCTGAATGGTGTGTGAGGCAATGCTGTCAATAATGGCATGGCTGGAAGCAACACTGGCGATCAGGATGGAAAATTCACTGTTCTGACCAAGTCGGGCACCTACTTCCCAGCCGGTGCTGCGTTTTTCGCTCACCTTGCGAAGGAAGTAGCGAAATACGGGCGGTTTGAGAAGAAGACAGATCGCCGAGAGTGCCAGCATCGGCATGAATACGTCATCAAGTAACGAAAGATCAAAACTGGCACCGGTTGAGAAGAAAAAGAGAATCAGGAAAAAGTCCCGAAGGGGCTTCAAATTAATAGCAATATATTGGGAAATCGGACTGGTAGCCATGCTAATACCAGCAATGAAGGCGCCTATTTCAGCCGATAGACCGATGGCCTGAGCCAGTTCTGCCATGCCTAGACACCAGCCAATAGTGAGTAGGAACAGATATTCATGGTACCGGTCAAACCGTGCCATCAAAGGCAGGATAATGAATTTCACACTAAGAAAGCTGCCAATGACCAACAACGGCAAAATCCCCAAAGGCATCAATAAAGTGGAGTAGCCCTCGCTGATATTATTGCCATTCTGGAGTAGCAATAGCAGCAATATGGCCAGCAAATCCTGCAACAGGAGCAGGCTGATCAACAATTCACCCGTGTGTTTATGGTGAAGCACAGTGGTGGGAAGCAGCTTAATCCCGATAATGGTGCTTGAGAACGTCATTGTGGCACCGATGATCAGGCTCTCCAACTGGGAGAAACCAAACGTAAGGGCACAGATATAGCCTACTGAGGCAAATACCAGTGAGCTCATGACACCCACAATGGCGGTTTTGCGTAGCATGTGAATCAGGTGTGCAGGCTGCATATCAAGCCCGAGCAGGAAGAGCAGGAAAATAATACCTGCATGGGAAATGTCGTTGAGCAGCTTGGTATCGGACACCATCTCCATACCGTAAGGGCCAAGAATGGCGCCAAGAACAATATAGCCGACAATCAGGGGCTGGCGGGTATACAGGATCAGCGTGGACACTACGGCAGCGCCCGTAAAGATGAGGAAGAAAGAGAAGACCAGAGAACCCGAATCCATGTCCATGTATATGTTCTGTTTTTCGAGAGTATAAACGCTCGATGCCTGCCCGGTATAGCCTGCTGCCGGGCACCGATGTTCACTCAATAGGTCCTGTATAGTTATGTAATCGGTGTTTTGCCCCAGATGTGAAGTATTAACTCGAAAAAAGGGTGTTTTTTCATAGAGATACCCGGATTTCCATGAGAATGAGCAATCCGGGACTGGTTTTAGCGGATGACAGTTGCAGGCGAGTCCCCTGCATATTGATAGGCCACACTGAAATCTTTCAGGCTTTCAATGGCGGACTCCGACTGTGCAGGATCCGCCAGTACAAAGCTGTCAAACCCGCAGCGAGAGAGGTAGTAAAGCTGGTCACGGTGAATATCACCTATCGCCCGCAATTCACCGGTGAAGTGGTATTGCTGACGCAACAATCGGGCGAGGGAGTAACCACGACCATCAGTAAATACCGGGAAATTGATGGCAATAATCAGCGCCTGGTTTGGGTTACCAGAGATATCTTCCGGAGCTTCGTGGCTGTCCAGCCATAACCCTGCGGGAATGGGGGGGCGTTGTTTGTCTTTTATCAAGGTATTCCAGATAGGCAATGGAATGAGATGGTTTGCCTGCGGCGCCGTAGAATCGAGCGCTTGTGTTGTGATGATCTCATAGTTGTCATCAATAACACGCTGATTCTTAATGATTCTTCTTGGCATATGCCCGCTCCTTGAAAGGCTCAATACCGATGCGGCGAGAGGTGGCGATAAATGTTTCCCCCTCAATACGCTGTTCTACATAGACGCTCAGTAGACGTTCCAGCACATCAGGGACATCATGTCGACTGAAAGACGGACCGATGATCTTGCCGAGTGAGGCATTGTTGCCAGAGGCGCCGCCTATCTGAATCTGGTAATACTCTTCGCCTTTCTTATCGACCCCTAGAATCCCGATATTACCAATGTGGTGATGCCCACAGGCGTTCATGCAGCCTGAAATATTAAGCTCCAGGTCGCCGAGGTCGTGAAGGTAGTCGATATCATCGAAACGACGTTGGATGGCTTCCGCCACCGGCAGCGACTTGGCATTGGCCAGGGCGCAGTAGTCGCCACCGGGGCAGCAGATGACATCGGTGAGTAGTCCAAGATTAGGGGTCGCAAAGCCCGCATCACGTAATGCTTGCCATAGGGCGTAAAGCGACGCTTTCTGTACATCCGGAAGAATCAGGTTCTGCTGGTGGCTGATGCGAAGCTCGCCAAAACTGTAGGTCTCTGATAGATCGGCTGCGATGCGTAGCTGCTCAGTGCTGATGTCGCCGGGTGCATAGGCCGTACTTTTGAGTGACAGGGTGACAGCGGCATAACCGGCGCGTTTGTGGCCTGAAACATTGCGTGTGACCCAGTGGTTAAACGCCTTGTCGTCTGCATGTTGTTGATCAATGTTGGCAGGCGAGATTGGCTGGGATTCATAATCAGGGTCGATAAAGTGACGGCTGACCTGATCCAGTGCCTGTTCGTTCAAGGTGCCTGGGCCATCTTTGAGGTTCTCCCATTCATCATGTACCCGCTGACGGAATGCTTCAATACCCAGTGCCTTGACCAGAATTTTGATACGGGCCTTGTACTTGTTGTCCCGTCGGCCAAACCGGTTATAGGTACGCAGAATCGCATCCAGATATGTCAACAGGTGCTGCCAGGGAAGGAACGGGGTGATTTCGGTGCCAAGCATGGGGGTTCTGCCCAGTCCGCCTCCCACCAGTACACGAAAGCCTAATTCGCCTTTTGCACTTCTTACCAGTTCCAGCCCTATGTCATGTGCCTGGATAGCTGCGCGATCCTCCTTGGCGCCATTAACAGCAATTTTGAATTTACGAGGCAGGAACGCGAACTCCGGATGAAAGGTTGACCATTGGCGGATGATTTCACACCAGGGGCGGGGGTCTTCAATTTCGTCCTCGGCCACACCGGCAAACTGGTCGGTGGTTGTGTTGCGGATGCAGTTGCCACTGGTCTGGATGGCGTGCATTTCCACACAGGCCAGCTCGGCAAGAATATCGGGTACCTGCTCCAGGGCAGGCCAGTTCAACTGGATATTCTGACGCGTGGTCAGATGGGCATAGCCCTTGTCGTAGGTCTCAGTGATGTCGGCGATCTTCCGCAGCTGTCTGGCGCTGATCATACCGTAAGGTACCGCGATACGGAGCATCGGCGCGTGGCGCTGGACATAGAGGCCGTTCTGCAGGCGCAGTGGCAGGAATTGTTCTTCACTAAGCTCACCGGCGAGATAGCGTTCGGTCTGGTTGGCAAATTGCCTGACTCGCTCCGCCACCAGTGTTCTGTCATGCTGATCGTATTGATACATGGTGTGTCTTTTTTCTGGCCAGGCATCCTGCCTGGCATTGTTTTTATCGAGGAAGAATTGTTGAGCAAAATACCAATGCGCTTATATGTTTAAAAGTAATATTTAGTCATAAATATCTTAATAAAAGTAATAAAAAGTCCAGTGCTTGTTGAATCTGCTGACATTCGCTAGTCTGGACGGGGGTTTCTTAAATCAATCAGGAGAGGAAGAGAATGTCTCAGGAAACTGAACAGGCAGATAGCAAGGTTGATGCGTGGTCGGCTGTGGCACTGATAATGATTGTGGTGGTGGCTGCCGTCTACTGGGTCAGTGGGCAATAAAGCGGTTTTCGTTTATTTAGCCCAGTACCGTATTGACGATGCTGATCAGGACAATAATAAAAACAACAGTGAACAGTATCCCGGCAATAATGAAGTGGCCGGGTTTCCCTTCCGTGAAGTCCCTTTCACGATTGCGGTTACTCTGAACGCCAAAGGCGGCAGCAATCACGCTTTGGATAACCCGGAAAATACCTGATCCCTTCTTATCTGTCATAGTGTCCCTGCATCTGATTTTCACGTTGAGGCTGACGTCTTATCTTGAGGGTCTACTCATCAGCGAACTGCTCCTACAGTATTGTGTAGGATGTTGGGCCCGGCCAGTATCCATGAAGCTCAACATGACGCTGACCAGTCAGCCAGTGACCGAGAGGTTTTTCCCAGTGAATGGTGTAGTAATCACTGTTGACCATCCCGATGAATTTCAGCTCAAGCTTCAGATGGTCTGCATTCAGCGGAATATTGCCGAATGTTCGAGTGAGACCGCCGCTGAGTTGAGCCTGCTCGTGAACCTCGCCGCTATCAGTGCTGTAGTAGAGGTCTGCGTCAACGATATAGCTGCCGTGGGTGTTGTTGAGAATAATCTGAAAGGAGTTAATCATCCCAATCCATGAGGGAATAATGGTTGTACCATCCATGGAGGCAAAGCTGTAAGCGATGGGAACCAGGGTTGTTGAGACAGAATTGGCGCTGGCAGGCCAGGTATGGGTTGATATGGCGCCGGTGGACTCGGTTTTCAGGAACGACGCCTCTGCAGAGCCATTACCCAGCATGCTGTCAATATTGTTGGCTTTACCCGTGATGCTCCACGACGCAGAGTCAGATAGTGAACCGGCATTCATGCCACTCTTGGCCCAAACAACCCCCGTTACCATACCAAAGCCTTGGGATATACCATGATCGGTGTCATACATGTTGACTTTGGCCGCTTCGGACTGCAGCCAGGTCATGTTCTCATTCATGACGTTAATGGGGTTGTCAACGCGCTCATGGGACGAAACAGCCCATTGGGTGGCTATAGAGCCACTTTTATTGAATTTCCACTCTATGGTTGTGCCGATTTGAGGTGAGGTTGATGAAGAAGAGCTGTCTTGTGAAGGCAGCTTGTCGCTAAGGTTAACGTTGAACTGTGAGGTGGAGACATACTCAGTGGACAGCTTCATAACCTCTGACATAGGTGTGTTGCTGGTGGTAATGTTTGGAACGATACCGATACGTTCGAACTCACCGGTATTCGTATTGATGTAGCCGATGGCGCCCGCGGTGATGGAAGTATCAAGGTTCCAGTTACCCCAGCTTTCAGGCTGGTCGGTTCTCAGCAGGTCGGTAAAGGTTCGCGTCCATAAGCCCCGGTCAGGCATCGCGCTCGTCAAGCTACTGCGCTGAATATCGGCTCCGGCAGTTGTTGCCAGAAAAAGGCTGGTGAACAAGAGCGGTACTTTTGCAGGAAACATGATGTACCTCCCGGCCGTGGCCGGTCAGCAGTGAATGATAGGTTGAATGGTTAGAAAAGATGAACTTGAGCGCCGGGTAAAGATTGTAGAGAAAGAGGCGCCACTGCCAGTATAGATCAGTCTGTATGTTGTGAAGAACGCCGGATGGGGGTGGGCTATCCGGCGTTTATTGAGGGCTACTGACCGCTAAGCAGGACGGTTTCGGCGTGCTCGATCTGCTCCGGAGTGCCATTAATGAGCACAACATCGTCAGAATGGAGTGAAGGATCGTTGCAGAGAGGGACGGAGTCGTTATCGCGGGTCAGTTTTTGTATATGAACGCCTGTTTTATCAAGCGGGATTTCTGACAGTCGCTTGCCGACAGCATAGGCTTTTTCTGGCAGGGTCACGGCATGAAGGAACTGTTGGGGGTTACCGTCCAGATCGTGCAGCGCTTCACTGGTGCCAAAAAAGGAACCGTGCAGGATGTTGTAGTGCTGGCGCCTAACGGCATCTATACGCTGGGCGACGGCCAGTTTGTTGTGACCCAGCAAATGAAGGACATGACTGATAATCAGCAGGCTGGATTCGAGCACTTCCGGGAACACTTCCGTTGCGCCGTCCCGTTTGAGGGTATCCATCATTGCATCATCCCGGGTACGAACCAGGATCGGAATATCGGCGTTCACGCTGCGAATTTTCTTCAGGGCGGCGTGGGCATTTCGGGAGTTGTTGATGCAGATCGCAACCAGCCTGGCACGCTTGAGCCCTGCGGCTTCTAACAGCTCCAGCCGCTGACAGTCCCCATAAAACACCGGCATACTGGCGCGTGTTGCTTCGCGGACATGCACAGGGTCGTCATCCAGTACGGCGAAAGGCAAGCTTTCCTTGTCCAGAAAGCGGCTGATCGCCTGGCCGACACGGCCATAGCCGCAGATCAGGATATGGTTATCCATTGTTTCCGTTTCCTGCCGGATACGGTCGGCAGATGAGATCATGGTTGGCCGCTTTTTCCGTTCACCGGTCAGGCGTTCAGCAATGGTTTCACTGTAGCGGATCAGCAGTGGTGTCACGGCCATTGAAACGATGGTCACTGACAGAATCAGGGAGCTGGTGCTGGCTGAGAGGAACTGGTTATTGGCCGCCAGTGCCACGAGGGCAAAACAGAATTCACCGCCCTGGGCCAGTGAGAGGCCAGTGCGAATCGCAGCTTTTCGATCAGGGAATACAAAATAGCTCAGCTGGCTGATCAGCACCGCTTTGAACAGTATGAGTCCGGCGCTGGCCAGGAGGATAAGGTGCCACTGGCTCAGGAACTGATCCAGGTCCAGCATCAGGCCAATGGAAACAAAAAAGAGTCCAAGCAGTATGTCACGGAAAGGGCGGATGTCAGCTTCTACCTGGTGGCGGTAATGGCTTTCTCCCAGCATCATGCCGGCGACAAAGCCGCCCAGTGCCATGGACAGAGACAGCAGGTGTGTCAGCCATGCGGCCAGCAGTGCAACCACGATAGCCGTGAGGACGAACAGCTCTTCAGAGCGTGCCCTGGCGATTTCATGGAATATCTTCGGCATCACCCAGCGGCCAATCATCAGCATAAAGACCACAAACAGGCTGCCTTTGGCCAGGCTGATGATTAGCGACATGGCCAGTCCTGATTCGCCAAAGCCGCCGACAGCAGGCACCAGGATAAGAAAGAATACCGCTGCAATATCCTGAAAGATGAGCGTACCAATCGCCAGCTGGCCATGGTCAGAGCGAATCTCGTTTCGACGAGACAGTTCCTTGGAAACAATGGCCGTGGAGGATAGGGATAATCCGGCTGCCATGACCAGCGCGCCGGCATGGGAAAAGCCCAGCAACAGACCGCAGAAGCCAATCAGTACGGTGCTGATGAGTACCTGCAGGCCGCCAAGCCCAAACACGACCCTGCGCATGGCCAGCATATTAGACAGAGAGAATTCTAAACCCAGTGAAAACAGCAGAAACACAACGCCTATTTCGGCCAGCAGACTGATATCGAAGCTGCTGTCGATGAAACCGGTCGCTGTCGGGCCAAGGATCAATCCTACCACCAGATAAGCCAGTGTGTCGGAGATACGCAGGCGATGGAAGACAGCAATACAAACCACTGACAGGGAGAAGATAATTAGAAGTTGGTTGAAAAAGCTGAAATCCATGCAATCCCCTGTTACGACAGTTAGTTATTTCGTTGTCATTCCTGATCTGCACAATGTGTTGCAGTCAGTTGATTTATCACGTTATTTTACGCGTGCTGGTAGTAAGGTGACAGACAGGAATGTTATTACTACTCACTATATCTGTAATTATTGCTTACATACTTCATTCATAAAGAGCATAGCCCAGTGTCAGGTGCTCTAACTGATCAGAAGGGGGTTGTCATGATCACGCTGTTCCTCTACACCACCGAGTGCTGCCATCTTTGTGAGCAGGCCCTGGACATGCTGGTGAACCTGAAGCCTGCGGAACCTTTTGCCCTGGAACTCATTGATATTGCCGAGTCTGATCAGCTCATTGATCAATACGGCGAGCGGATTCCTGTGGTGCAGGTCGCACCGGATGGCCACGAACTGGGCTGGCCTTTTGATGCCGGGCAAGCGCTGGCGTTACTCGAAAGAGCAAAAGAGGCACTGTAATCAGCACCGTGAAGGTGCAAGTGTTAAGAGGTTGTACCTGTGCAAATTTAATCGAGGAACTGACCTAACAGGCTGCCATCGCGCAGCGCGCGTTTTACCAGAGCGGTACCACCAAGCCAGCGCTGTTGGCCAAGGGGTGAAATTTCCAGTGCCGGGGCGCGGGAAATGCCTTGTACCGTTCCGTTTTCCATACAGTGCTGAATGACCGGTGCGATAATCGGAAAGGCCGTTGCGATTTCTCCGCAAAGGATAATCTTCTCAGGGCGTATCAGATTGACGCTCATTGCGATGACGTTGCCAAGGTGTTTTGCCACGTCCTTGAGGATATTCACGGCCAGTGGTTCCTGATTGACGGCAGCTGTGCAGATATCCGCAACAGTTTTGTTACCTGATGGATAGGCGTCAGCGGCAGGCTGGTGGTTCCGGGCCAGCTGGTTATAACGGTTTTCGATGGAGGGGTTGCAGACCAGGGTTTCCAGGCAGCCGAAATTTCCGCAATAGCAGCGCTGCCCCAGCGGATCGACCTGAATATGCCCAATTTCACCGGCAGCGCCCAAGCAGCCCTCATAAAGCTCGCCATGGATCATCATGCCAGCACGCACACCGTTGTGAATGCTGATGAAGAGGGCGTTATTGCAGGTAGTCGCAGTACCAAAATAATGCTCGGCAAGGCACATCGCAGCGGTGTCATTGCTGATATAGCAGGGTATCTCCAATGCTTGCCGGACGTTTTCTGCCAGTGCCAGTCTGTTGACTGAAATGTTTGGCATGAAATGCACAATGCCTGCCTGGCTGTCGATCAGGCCGGGCAGGGTGATGCCTACCCCCGTCAGCGCGGTGATATGTTGTTTGTTGCTACTGATAAAGTCGCGCATGGCAGATATAAGGCCCGCGCTAAATGTCTCTTCTGATTCAGTGAAAGCCTGTACGGTCTCTTTTTTGATGAGCTTTCCGGAAAGGTCACACAATCCCATATGGAAGTGGTTGCGTCCCGCACGTACCGCGAGTAATTGGCGTGCGGTTGTATTGATGGCAAGGGAAACCGGTCGCCGCCCGCCGGTGGAGGCTTGTGACGCTACCTCCTGAATCAGGTGGTTATCCATCAGGAGCCGGGCGATACGGGTCAGTGTGCCGGGTGCCATCAGGCATTCACGGGCAAGTTGGATACGCGATATCGGGCCTGCCTGATCGATCGTTCTGTAGACCGTGGCAATCGGTTGCAGCCTGAGTTCCTGTCCCGTGGATTCGCTTTTGATCATTGTCCGTTGAGAGTCCCGTTGCTCCAATCGATTAGCTGGCCATCTGATATCGTTGCAGTGACAGAATAATCCTGATTCAGAACGGTGAGGTTGGCCTGCATGTCAGGTTTGATTTGTCCAATATGGTCATCCATGCCAATACTGCGCGCCGGTGTTGCGGTTGCCATGCAGACCGCTTCAGTTAGCGGAATATGAACGTGTTCAACGCTGTGTTTGACTGCTGCATCCATGGTCAGGGCCGAGCCGCAGATAGTGCCTTCGGCGCTGATGCACTTGCCGTCGCGATAATACACGGTCTGACCGCCAAACTGGAACTGATCAATCTGGGTGCCAGCTGCTGGTGTGGCATCGGTAACGAGGCAGAGTCTCTTGCTGCCGAGCAGACGCCACGCCAGACGAATATTCTGCCAGTTCACATGCACGCCGTCGGCAATGATGCCAGCGCAAATATGGGGATCATCAAGAATGGCGCCGACAGGCCCGGGTTCACGGTTGGTTAAAGGCGGCATGGCGTTAAACAGGTGTGTAGCAAAAGCCGCGCCTGCTTTGATAGCCTGCTCAACTTCTGCGCTGGTGGCCGCAGTATGGCCAATGGCGACCCGGATGCCCGCTTCCGTCAATTGCTCAATGGTGCCTGGTGGGCAGACTTCGGGAGCCAGGGTCACCATGCTGATGGTGTTGCTGTTGTCGCACATTAGGCGGAGCAGGTCAGCATCGGGGCGTCGGACGTGTGCGGGGTCGTGGATGCCTTTGCGATTGGGGTTGAGCCAAGGGCCTTCAAGATGCAATCCGGGTACATGAAACGGATGGCGGTTCTTGTATTCCCGCGTGACTGATATGGCATGCTGGATATCGTTATCATCAGCGGTGATCAATGTCGGCAGGAAGCTGGTGCAACCATGACGGAGGTTGGTCTGGTGCATGGTGTCCAATGTGCCGGTGCTGATGTCACTGTTGAACAGAACACCGCCACAACCGTTCAGCTGAAGATCAATAAAACCAGGGCAGAGCCATTGCCCGCCGAGCGAATGGGTTGTCATTCCTGCTGGAAGCTGGTCATCCGGGACAATGGAATCAATGCTTCCTTCGCTGATGATGACAGCGTGATTTTCCAGTATGGCGCTGACTGAAACGATGATGCCGTCGGTAAGTGCGAAGGTGTCTGCTTGTTCGATGTTCATGTCAGAATCCCTGGATATGCTCAGCTTCAATGCTTTCAAAATACCGGAGGGTGCGAACGGTCAGGTCCAGTGTGGCGGCGTCATCACAGACGAGCACTGTTTTGGCGTGCAGCTGAAGGGCTGAAATCGTCCACATATGGTTGATAGGATCCTCTACGGCGGCTTTTACTGCTCGTGACTTGCCGGCACCCGTGGCCAGGATCATGACTTCATCGGCATCCATGATGGTGCCTACTCCAACGGTTAATGCCAGCTTGGGCACCTGATCGATAGCATCCTCAAAAAAGCGAGCATTCGCCTGTCGAGTATTCAGGGTCAGGGTTTTTATTCGGGTGCGTGAACGCAGGGAAGAACCGGGTTCGTTAAACGCAATATGTCCATCATGGCCAACGCCACCAAAAAACAGGTGGATACCCCCAGCGGCAGTGATGCAGTCTTCGTAGCGCTGGCATTCGGCATCCAGGTCACTGGCATTGCCATCGAGAAAATGGATGTTGGCCGCAGGAATGTCGATATGCCGGAACAGGTTTTCTTCCATAAAGGTTCGGTAGCTCTGGGCATGCCCGGCATCGAGTCCAACATATTCATCCATATTGAACGTGATGACATGCCTGAAACTGAGACCTTCTTGCTGATGCAGACGGATCAGCTCACGGTATGTCACTAACGGCGTGCTTCCCGTGGGGAGACCCAGTACAAAAGGGCAGTCCGGGCCGGGGTTGAATGCCCGGATGCGGTCGGCAATATAGCGTGCCGACCAGAGTCCTGCCGTCTGGCTGTCTCGCAGAGGGATAAGACGCATGGATTGTCTCCCGGATAGTCGTATGTAGCGGTTTCGTCGTGGCTGATGCGTACCGATTCTGATAATGGATAGAATCTGCCAATAATTTACATAATAAAATAATAGGTAGCTTAAAGGTCAAATTATTTCGCTCTGATTGGCTTTTATTGATCTGAAGCATAAATATTTCCATCACATATTTCGTGAAATAAAAAAAAGTGGGTACGATGATGCCGTAAATTACTAGCTAACCGAGGGGAACCTGCCGTGAACATCTTCAGTTACCTGCAGAAGCTGGGTAAGGCGCTGATGCTGCCTATTGCCTCGCTGCCTGTTGCAGCCCTGTTGCTGCGACTCGGGCAGCCCGATTTGCTTGATATTCCGTTTATGGCGGAAGCCGGCAATGCCATCTTCAGTAATCTTCCGTTGTTGTTTGCGATGGGTATTGGCGTGGGACTGTCCCGTGATGGCGCCGGTGCTGCCGCCATTGCCGGTGCGATTGGCTATTTCGTGCTGACCAGTGCGGCTGGCACGATCAATGACAGTATCAATATGTCATTTTTCGGCGGGATTATGGCCGGTATTGTTGCCGGACACGTCTATAACCGTTTCCATGCCACCGTCCTTCCTCAGTATCTGGGTTTCTTTGGTGGCAAGCGGCTGGTGCCGATTATTACCGGTCTGATCATGTTGCTGGTGGCCTGGGTCTGCGGTTATGTCTGGCCGGTGATTCAGTCCGGCATTGATGCCTTTGGTCACGGTGTGGCTGAGTCCGGCTCTGTGGGGCAATTCCTGTATGGCACCCTGAACCGTGGTCTGATTCCTTTTGGTCTTCACCATGTGCTGAATTCCTATTTCTGGTTTGGTCTGGGGGATTTCGCTAATACAGCCGGTGATCTGGTGACAGGCGACTTGAACCGGTTCTTTGCCGGTGATCCCACCGCCGGAGTATTTATGGCAGGCTTCTTCCCCGTCATGATGTTCGGTTTGCCTGCGGGTGCCCTGGCCATGTACCTGGCGGCCCCCAAGGCGCGTCGTGCGCAGGTTGGCGGTGTCCTGTTCTCCGTGGCGATGACGGCGTTTTTAACTGGGATCACAGAACCCCTCGAGTTTATGTTCATGTTCCTGGCGCCGGCGCTGTATGCCCTCCACGCGGTGCTGACCGGTCTGTCGCTCATGATTTCCAATCTGTTGGGAACGCTGCATGGTTTTGGGTTCTCCGCTGGTCTCTTCGATTTTGTCCTGAATTGGGGCCTTGCAACCAAACCAGAGGTGTTACTGCTGCAGGGGCTCTGCACAGGTGTTGTTTACTTTGTGAGTTTTTATGCGCTGATCAAGTTCATGAACCTCAAAACACCGGGGCGGGATGAGGATGCGTCTGAAGCAGAAACAACCGTTACCCTTCAACCAGCAGCTGCGGCAGTTGCCATGGAGGCTGCTGATACACCAACGGGCAAGGCTCAACGTTATCTGGTTCTGCTGGGTGGTATTGAGAACCTGGAAACCATTGATGCCTGTATCACACGTCTGCGACTGAATGTTCATTCACCGGTTGTCGCAAGTGATGCCGAATTCAAGGCGCTGGGGGCCAGCGGTGTGATTCGGGTGGGTGAGAAGAGTATCCAGGTGGTGCTCGGTCCTGAAGCCGAAACCATCGCAGGTATCATGAAATCGCTGCAGGTTACCGAGGTAGAACCGGCAGTCTGATCACGCGCTCATCTGGCAATGTGCTTTGCCACTTTATTCGGGTAAAGCACATTGGCATCACGCTTCTTTCTCTTTTAATTAATCATTAGTAAACCCCCGGCTATACCGGGGAGACTCGCATAGGTTTTACCGAGGCGTCGGTAGCTAATCTCGAGGTTCCGCCAAGAATCAAGAGATTTAACCTATGCCAGACTACAAGAGTCTGACCCATACCCGCTGGGATTGTAAATATCATGTGGTTTTTATTCCGAAGAGGCGCCAGAAGGTGATCTACGGACGGTTGAGAAAGTTCCTCGGAAACATATTTCATGAACTCGCCAAACGTAAGGGTTGTGAGATTCTGGAAGGCCACTTGATGCGTGATCATGTCCACATATGTATCAGGATCTCGCCAAAATATTCAGTGTCATATATTGTCGGCTATTTGAAAGGCAAGTGTGCCATAGCGATAGCCCGCCACTTTAAGGGACGGCAACGAAACTTCAGTGGAGAGAATTTCTGGGCAAGAGGATATTTTGTGACAACGGTTGGTTTGGATGAGGATGTTGTCAGGGCATATATCCGTGACCAGGAAAAGAATGATGAACGACATGATCAATTAAATCTTGGTTGGGACACGCGCCCATGGGCGCAATAAAAGCCCTTTGAGGGCGTCATCTAATAAGCCTCCGGCTCTGTCGGAGGTCATTTAACTACCCCCCTATAAATGCCTGCTCAAGAAGAATCCTGCCTATGACGAGTTGTCGAAGCTTTCCGACTCCCTGAATTTGTATGCGCCACTCTCTGGCTGGTTGATATCGGTGACGTCGCGGACCTTGTTTTCAGGAAAAAGATGCAAAAAACGGCATGTCACTTAAGTTTTTTGATTACGAAGGTCTATGGCAATGATAGGAAGGTGGTCGGGTGAAATGTCTGTAGTCCTGAGGCCTTTATGGCTAGTCAGATGAATAAGGGGAGCAAAAAAATTGTCTTAATTATCCGATAAGTTATCGTTAAAATGCCAGCTAGCGCGTTGATATAAAAGCATTTCTCTTGTTGTTTCGGTGTAATGACTGATAACGACCTTGTTTATCGGGCCTAACCGCCCTGATCTGGTTTCCCTGTGATAAAGCCGTTACTGTAGAGGCAGGGATTCTGAAAGCAAACTAGATAAAACTTGTTATGGTTAACTCAAATGCACAGCGTAATGCGCGGTTGCTTCGATTGGCATCCACCGCATCGGTTGTCACGGCTGTCGTGCTGATTGTCGCGAAGCTGTTCGCGTGGTGGGTCAGCGGCTCGGTCAGTATGATGGCGACGGTTATTGACTCCATGCTGGATGCCTTTGCTTCGCTCATTAACATGGTGGCGGTGTATATTGCGCTCAAACCGGCCGACGAAGATCATCATTTCGGTCATGGAAAGGCTGAGCAGCTGGCGGCGCTGGCGCAATCAGCCTTCATTGCCGGTTCGGCTATTTTCCTGATACTGCATGCGATCAACGATCTCACCAATGACGTGGAGATCGCTAATGAGCAGGTGGCCATGATGGTCATGGCCTTTTCGATTGTCTGCACCCTGATATTGCTGCTGATTCAGAACTATGTGATTCGTCAGACCGGCTCCATTGCGATCAAGGCCGACGAGATGCATTACCGCATGGACTTGATTACTAACTTCAGCGTCATTCTTGCTCTGGCCCTGGCCGCGGCAGGTTATCGTGAAGCGGATGCAATTTTCGGTATTCTGATTGCAGTGTATATGCTCAACAGTGTCCGTAAAGTGGCTTGGGAATCGATTCAGATGCTGATGGATCGGGCACTGCCTGAAGAGGAGCTGGAACGCATCGAAAAAACCATTCTCAGCGTTGAGGGGGTTCAGGGGGTGCATAATCTGAGAACCCGTATCTCCGGTGCGTTACCCATTATCCAGTTCCATCTGGATGTGCAGGGCGACCTTTCCGTGCGTCAGGCCCATGATATCGGCGGGAAGGTCAAACAGGCTATATTGGCATGGATGCCTGATGCTGATGTGACCTTTCATTTGGATCCCAATTAGAACACCAGATGATCTTCTCCATAAAAAAGGCTACCGGTTGATGATTCCGGTAGCCTTTTTCTTTCAGGGTTTTATTGGGCTTGCGTGGCAGGCTTTCTGTTATGAGCCTTTTTACTGGCTAGCAGGGTGTAAATTACCGGCACGACAAACAGGGTAAACAGCGTACCAATCATCATACCACTGGCAATCACTACACCGATATTGAACCGGCTGACGGCGCCGGCGCCAGAGGCCAGCAGAAGCGGCACGATGCCTAGGACCGTGGCCCCGGTAGTCATCAGGACAGGTCGTAAACGCAATGCCGCGGCTTCTTCAACGGCTTCGCGGATGTCCAGACCCTGCTCTCGGCGTAGCTGGTTGGCAAATTCGACGATAAGAATACCGTGTTTGGTGATCAGACCAATCAGTGTCACCAGGCCAATCTGGGTGTAAATGTTCATGGTGACACTAATGTCAAGGCCATGCTCAAACACCTTAAATCCCGCTTAACCTTGGGAATGTGAGCAAGCTGGCCGTACTTTTGGCAACAGAGTACAGTTTTTGCACAAAA
>NZ_BAABFL010000121.1:0-47066 GCF_039540975.1 Kistimonas scapharcae | reverse complement strand
CCAGAATCAGTGTTCAAGACTTACCAGAATGGGTGTTCAAGAGTTACCAGAATCGGTGTTCAAGTTGTGCCAGAATACGCACAAGTGGCATACACAGCTTCTATCTCTCTGATTGGCACATGCAAAATCACCTTTGCACGCGTCAGTCAGGGAATATGAAATTCAGGCTGTGCTACGCGATCATAGGTCAACCAACACTGATTCAGTCTTTCACTGTCGCCCAACCAGTCAAGACACCATTCCAGCGCAGGCCCACGCACCTCATCATTCCAGGCGACATGACAGGTTGTGTTCCAGGGCACGCCGTGAATGGCTCGTCCCACCAGCAGACCGCGATCCAGATAATAATGCGCAAAATGTCTGGGAAGTGTTGTCACACCAATTCCCTGTATGGCGCACTCAATGGCATTGCGGAAATTGGGAACAACCAGTACGGAAGGATTATCATCCAACCAGTTTTCTCCAGGCCGGAAATAACGGGCACTGTCTTCTATCGTGATGGTCAGATAATCCCTCAGCTGATCGGCTGTCAGAGGCGCTTCCGCCTGTGTCAACGGGTGATCTGGCGACATGACCAGCTCCCATTCCAGCAAGCCCATGGAGCGAAAATCAAAACGACTTTGACCCGGTATTATCTCGGGTACCGTCTGAGGTGCACCGATTGCCAGCTGGCAACGTTGGTGAAACAGTGCATCCCAGCAGCCGATGTAAATTTCCCCATTCACCACAAGCCGCGTGGTGGAAAAAGCGGCATTGAAATCACGAATCAGGTCGTACATCACACCCTGGTTCACGACATTATCGATCGCAATACGCAGCTCCCGTTCATAGCCCAGGGCAACCTGGCGAGTACTGTCTTCCAGTTGGCGAACCTTATCCAACAGACGACCGGCATGCTTGAGGAAATGCTCACCGGCCGGCGTCAGCGCCACCCGTTTGCTGTCGCGGACAAAGAGCTGAACATCCAGCTGTTCCTCCAGCTTTCGCACGGTATAACTGATGGCGGACGGCACCTTGTGCAGATGCTGGGCAGCCACCGTGAAACTACCGTAATGGGCAACAGCCTGGGCGACCTGTATCGACTCGGTCTGGATCATGCCACTCTCTCACATTCAATGAACAGAAAAACCGTTATCCCGGCAGCCCGTATGCTGCAAGGAGGATGACACAGGATCACCTTGAGGGAGAGACTCCGGACAGGACAACCTGAACAATAAAGACAGCGAGAGGAAGCAGGACAAAGACTAAAAGGGAGCGCTATTATCCGATAAGCATCACTGGCAATACAACGGCATAACACCACTTTATCACCAGGATTTTGGCTTTACATCCTCTGAAATAACGCTTTGCGGGATGAGCCAGGCGCCTTCGGTGAAGGCGCCATAGTCATGAACATTAATGCATCAAGGCAAACAAACGGCTGCGGAAACGACGCACCAGGGGATCCGCATTCCCCTGCTGCTCAAAGAACTTCAACATCAGAGTGCGGGCACCGTCTTCGCGGAATTCCCGGTCATGACGAATAATGCACAGCAAATTTTCCAGCGCCAGTTCCGGTTCATCGGCCAGCAACTGATGAATCGCCAGCTGATAACGGGCTTCATGATCTTTTTCATTGGCCGCAACCTGGGCGTCCACCGAAGCGCGATCAGCAATATCTCCGGCCAGTCCCAGCAGCGCAAGACGCGCTTTAGGCTGTGCAATGCCCGGCGCATCATCCGGAAGCGCATCCAGAAGTTGTGACGCATCTGCCACACGCCCCAGCTGCAGCAACAGGTTGGCCTGCAACACCTGCAAGCCCATATTTTCCGGCTCTTCCTGCAGCAATTCCTGCAATAACTGCAACGCCTGCTCAGGCTGCCCATCCGCAACCAACGCTTCAACCTGCGCTTGTACCCGTTCCGCCGGGCTCATGGTCAACTGATCAAGAATGGCGCGCAAGTCGCCTTCCTGCTGCATACCGGTCAACACCTGAACAGGCTTGCCCTCGTGCAAAAAAATCAGAGCGGGAATACTGCGAACGCCTAACTGCATCATCAGGCTCTGGGCAATCTGCTGAACCTGTGGATCAGGATCCTCAGCGTTCAGCTTGGCCAGGACAAACTTCCCCTGGTACGACTCAACCAGTTTCATCAGGATAGGCATCAGCATCTTGCAGGGCTGGCACCAGTCTGCCCAGATATCCAGCAAAACCGGAACCGATTTGGAACGTTCCAGCACTTCACTGTGTAAATTGTCAGCGGTGACCTCGATGACATTGGCTGTTGGATTCATGACAGACCCGTGTGATTGTGATTTAGCGATATTCACACAATGGCGTCACTCAAGGGTGAATTCAAGGGTCAACACGCACGCAAATTACCTGGATCTGCAGACCTTCAAAGCACTATCACAGCAATGAAAAAATTCATCCGAAATGCCCCGAATGTGTGCATTCAGGTTACCCACATTTTCTGTGGATATCTTTGTGGATGAGCTGGAGAAAAGCGCCGAAATCCCCCATTGAACCTTAAGAACCGTCAAATTGATCACTTTTTGACCAATTATTTTTTCCTTATTTTTCAATTAGTTATAGTTTGTTTTACGAAAAATCAAAGACTTAGCGCCAAATCATTGACCTTTACAAAAGGCGATCAAAATTTGTGCATAATTATTGACAAGAGGGAAAGTTCGCCCGAGACCGCGACTCAGAGGCGCTTTACGAAATGCAAGCAAAAATTTAAGAAAATTGATGGAAAAACAGAATCATTGAGCTGCCACAAAAGCAGCTCAATGGGAAGATCTTAATCGAACTTTATTCCGAGACGGTGGCCGACTTCTTCATACGCTTCAATCACACCGCCCAGCCCCTGACGGAAACGGTCTTTATCCAGCTTCTTGCGAGTTTCCTTATCCCAGATACGGCAGCCATCCGGACTGAATTCATCGCCCAACACCACCTGGCCATCAAACAAACCAAATTCCAGCTTGTAGTCAACCAGCAGCATACCCGCATCCAGGAACAGCTGCTTCAGGACATCATTGACCTTGAATGTCAGCTCTTTCATGGTTTCCACGTGCTGCGGTTCCGCCCAGCCGAAAGAACGGATATGGAACTCATTGATCATGGGATCATGGAGTGCATCGTTTTTCAGGAAGAACTCAAAGGTCGGGGGATTCAGGTCAATACCTTCTTCCACACCCAGGCGCTTGCAGATACTGCCTGCGGCAATATTACGCACGACACACTCAACCGGAATCATCTCCAGGCGCTTAACCAGTGATTCCTGAGAAGACAACACCTTCTCAAAATGAGTGGCTATACCGGCATCTTCCAGCTTCTGCATAATAAATGCATTAAAGAGGTTGTTGACCATACCCTTGCGTTCCAGCTGCTCGACCTTGACGCCGTCAAACGCAGACGTGTCATTTCTGAACAGCAGCACCATACGATTGGGATCATCTGTCGTATAAACAGACTTGGCCTTGCCGGAGTAAAGCTCCTCACGCTTTTCCATCATAATCTCCACACAGGTGAATAAAATCAGCAGATTCAGGGAACAAGGAGACAATGAACCGGTTCATCAAACAGACTGAACCGGTAATATAAGCACAACCATTAACGCTGACAGGTGTCGAACCCACGATTAACTCAGATGCGACTTGATGGACTGCAGCACTTTCTCAGAAACATCGACAGGTGGCAGGGTGTTAATATCTTTCTCCAGAGTGACCTGGACTTCTTCTCCGAGCGGAGAAACCCTGACGCGATAAGCGGTTTTGGGCGTTTGTTCACGATCATCAGCACTACTGCCAAAGAGGCCGCTAAAGAAGCCTTTCTCGTCATCCTTATCCGCTTTCTCGTCGCCCAGCTCAATATAGAAAACGCCGGCAGAGCGGTTCTGGTCAACCACCTGAATTTTCGCTTCACTCAACGCAACGGAAACCGCCTGCCAACTACGGGCAAATGGCTGGCTGATTTTAAGCACAGGATTTCCATTACCGTCGTAGATCAACGCACTCTGGTCACCAATACTGAGGGTCTGCGCCACCAGTGAAACGGATTGGTCATCCGCATTCTGTACCAGGAAGACCAGCATTTCATTCAGCAGGCCCGCTTCAAGGCTGGTGTTCGTTCCGGATGCTCCGTCACGCCAGACAGCCTTTTCTTCACTACCCAGTGCACGGCTGGCATGCTCCAGTTTTATCTCGCTGGTGCCCGCACGCACACCCTGCTGAACCGTCAAACGGAAGCGGTCTTCCTGAGGCGCCGTACTATCCATACCGACGACACGTCCGAACAGACGACGAACCAGATCCTTGCTAGTCTCATCACGCATCACAATCCACTGGGTTTCCATAACCCCCTGTGTTGCGTCCGACTCGGAAAGCGGAATATTGCTGACATCCCAGAAACGTACCAACTGAGGCCAGATTTTTTCGGGACTCTTCTCAGCCAGTAACCAGCGCTGATCACCACTGCGCTGCACGGAATACCCTTCATCCGCTGTCCGCATAATACGCTGATCAGGACGCGGTACTTCACCACCGACCTTGCCGGATTCAGCAACCTGCTCGGGCACACGCAGATATTCAGGCATGTCACGGGGATTCAAGCCTTCCGGAAGCGTCAGGCGACCATAGGTTTTCTCAGCCGCATAATCTTCGGATTTATCACGGAAATAGCCATCCTTTCCGGTCAGGTAGCTGCAGCCACCCAACACGAGAGAGACTGCTGCCACCAAAGGCAACATCCTTACACTGTGCATGCACTCTCCTTGGATACAACATTAATACCCGCTGCCTGCATGGCCTGAGCAACGGCTGCATGGTGCTGTTCTGACAATGGCGTTAGTGGCAGACGAATACCACCCTCCATTAACCCCATTGTCTGCAATGCCCATTTGACCGGAATCGGGTTTGACTCCAGAAACAGCGCCTTGTGCAAAGGCAACAGGCGCTGGTGAATGGCGCGCGCTTCATCCGCCTTGCCGACAATGGCCAGGTCACATAATTCATGCATGTCTGCCGGCGCCACATTTGCCGTCACAGAAATATTGCCCTTACCACCCAGCAGCATCAGTTCGACGGCGGTGCCATCATCACCGGAATAGACCGCAATACGATCACCGCAACGGGTAATGACTTCACGTGCCCGCTCCAGATCGCCGGTCGCTTCCTTGATAGCAACAATATTGGTCAGATCAGACAGGCGTTCAACCGTATCAGGCAGCATATCCAAAGCGGTACGGCCTGGTACGTTATAGAGAATCTGGGGAATCGCAACCGACTCCGCCACGGTACGGAAATGTCGGTAGAGGCCTTCCTGGGTAGGTTTGTTGTAATATGGTGTCACCAGCAGGCAGGCATCGGCTCCCAGCGCCTTGGCTTCGGCGGTCAGGTGCACCGCTTCCTGGGTTGAGTTGGCGCCGGTACCGGCAATCACGGGAATACGCCCTTTTACCTGCGCAACAACATCGCGAATGACCTGACAGTGCTCTTCCACAGTCAGCGTCGCCGATTCGCCGGTGGTGCCTACGGCCACAATGGCGTCAGTGCCATTTTCCAGATGGAAGTCGACCAGATCGTGCAGGCGCTGCCAGTCCACTTCCCCACCGGAAAACATGGGGGTGACCAGCGCAACAAGACTGCCGGTTATCATCGATACACTCCAGTAGCCATAAAAAATAAGCGCAAATGTTACCGGCCATGCCGGTATATCACAAGCTGCGTAACCACTCTTACAGACAGAAATCCGCAACGATATTCACTGCTGCGCGGCTCTGCCGATAAAAAGCATAGATCAGGACACGGGAATCAGGCTAAAACCGGGAGGCTAACCCTGAAACCGTGGTCCATACTTCTGGCCCCATAAACCAGAATCAGATTAACGCAGGTAAGGACATAGCATGAAGGCGAACATCGGCAAACCCGCTCCCGATTTCACCGCCCAGGCCACCAGTGGCAATCAGGTCGATTTTTCCGCACTCAAGGGCCAGAACATCGTTCTCTATTTTTACCCCAAAGATAATACTCCAGGCTGCACCAGCGAAGGCCAATCATTCAAGGCGCTCCACGAGCAGTTTGAAGCAGCAAATACACGGGTATTTGGAATTTCCAGAGACACCCTCGAATCCCATGAACTCTTTAAAAACCAGTATCAGCTGCCATTCGACCTCATTGCCGACACTGAAGGCCAGCTTTGCGAGTTGTTCGACGTGCTACGTGCCCGCAGAGCGGAACAGGAGACACCACTGATTGAACGCAGTACATTCCTAATCGATAGAGAAGGCGTCCTCCAGCACGAATGGCGTCGCGTACATATCAAGCACCATGTTGAAGACGTACTGCAGGCCGCCCAGGCATTGTCTGACATGATTGAGCCTGTCATCAGGCCGGACACTGAAGAGGATTAACCAAAGTGCACCCCATTCCGGGAGGCAGAATCATCTCGCCTCCCGGCTTTCTCAAACATCAACAGTGGCTGTTTCCTCACCACCTGGCCAAGCATTGATCACCGCCTTGACCAACGTCGCCAACGGAATCGCAAAGAAAACACCCCAAAAGCCCCAGAGCCCGCCAAACAACAGCACCGCAACAATAATTGCGATAGGGTGCAGGTTCACAGCCTCACTGAACAATAACGGTACCAGCACATTACCATCCAATGCCTGAATAACGCCGTAGACAACCATCAGAATGATGAAGTCATGCCCCATACCCCACTGAAAGAGCCCCACTGCCGCCACGGGTATCGTCACAATCGCCGCACCGATATAAGGGATAAGAACGGACAAGCCGACCAGCAACCCTAACAATGCCGCGTAGTTGAGCCCAAGAAAGACAAACGAGACAAAGGTCACCAGGCCAACAATCACAATTTCAATCACTTTGCCCCGTATATAGTTGGCAATCTGCTGACTCATTTCCTCAGATACCTGCTTGAGCATTCGACGCTCTTTCGGCAGCATGGATGAACACCAGGCCAACAATTCCTTACGATCCTTGAGAAAGAAAAAGACAAGAATCGGCACCAGCACCAAGTAAATCAGCAACCCAACCACACCGGATATCCGTGACAGGGAAAACGAAACAATCCATTGCCCCAGATTGGCTACCTGACTACTGGCAGCTTCCATCCACGCATTGACCTGGGCCTCAGAGACAAAGCCCGGATATTGTTCCGGCAACTCACTGAGCAACAGATGCCCCCGCGTCACCATGCGCGGTAACTCGTTAAGCAGATTGACCCCCTGATCCCAGACCAATGGCAGCAGTAACAGCAACACTACCATCAACATGGCCACAAACAGGGCAAACACCAGCGATACCGCCATCATATGGGGCACGTTATGCTGCTCCAACCAGCCAACCATCCCCTGCAGTACAAACGCCAGCACCATACCGGCAAACACGGGCGCCAGCATACTGCCAAAGGCCATGATGATACCCATGGCCAGGAGCAGCAGCACAAACAGCATCACTGCTTCATCATCGGAAAAATAACGCTGCATCCAGCCGCGAAAAAGTCTGAACATTGCCGTTTTATCCATGTTTTTTCAGTGTGTGGACAAACACACCCTCACACTCGTCACTTTCAAGTAGACTGTGGCCCGCCAGTTCAGCGTAACTGCGAAAATCCCTGACCGAACCGGGATCTGTCGCCAGCACCCTGAGCACCTGCCCCGCCGCCATCCGATTCAATGCCTGCTTGGCCTTTAACAATGGCATGGGGCAAGCCAGCCCCCTGACATCCAATTCAACATCTATGTCCGACATACCACCCGCACAACCCTGAAAACAACGGCAAACTCCATACCAGAACACTGACGACTCCAAATACTCTTCGGCAAACCCGCCATGAACGGTAAAAATCACGGAATTATTAATGAAAGACCCAATTCATCATAGTATCTTATGGGCAAAGAAAATGCCCTCGCCATTCACCACAAACCAATAAGCTGTTTGCTAATGCGAAAAATCGCCCATTTTCTCTCCACCATCAGCCTGCTGCTGATGCTGACCCAATCCGCGCAGGGCGCCTCAGAACTGCCAACACTTGGTGATGCGACTTCTGGCGTTGTCTCTGCCCAACAAGAGCATGAGCTGGGTCAGGTTTTCCTGAAGATGATCAACAGCCAGGTGAAAACCCTGAACGACCCGGAGCTCACCAGCTATACCGAAGCACTGATCTATCGCCTGGCTGAGACCAGTGAACTGCAGGACAGGCGTATCTCCCTGGTTATTATCGATAGCCCACAGCTAAACGCATTCGCCGCACCCGGCGGTATTATCGGCATTAATGCCGGGCTGTTCCTGTATGCAGAAACTGAACAGGAGTTTGCCTCGGTTGTCGCACACGAACTCGCCCACCTGAGCCAGCGCCACTACGCCCGCCGGGTCGAGGCTGCACAACGTCAGCGTTTACCCTCCATGGCGGCACTGCTGGGCAGCATCATTCTGGCCGCTGCCGGAGGGGGGGACCTTGGAGCCGCAGCCTTGAGCTCGACCATCGCTGGCATGCAAAGTGAACAACTGCGATTCAGTCGATTCAATGAGCAGGAAGCTGACCGGGTCGGCATCCGCAACATGGCCCGCGCCGGTTTTGACCCCCGCGCCATGCCCAAGCTGTTTGAACGAATGAGCCGCATGGAAGGCAGCGGCCCACAGATGGAATTCCTGCGTACCCACCCGGTCTCCAGAAACCGTGTTGCCGACTCCCTCGGCCGTGCAGAGCAATATCCGGTTCGCAATTACCAGGACAACCCGTCTTACCATCTGATGCGCATGCGCGTAATCGTCGAATCATCCAGCTCGCCGGAAAACACGGCGAGACGCCTTACCGCCGACCTTGAAACGGGGCATACCAGCTACCCCTTCGCGACGCGCTTCGGCTTAGCACTGGCACAACTGGAAAGTGGCGACACATCAAAAGCCGCCAACACGCTTAAACCGCTGTTAGCCAGCACACCAGATAACGTGTATTACCGCATTCTGGATAACCGCATTCGTTTTGCCCAGGGACAGCAAAAGGAAGCACTTGCCAACATCAAGGAGATGCTTCGCTTTACCCCCGATAACCTGCCCCTAACCATGACCTATGCGGACATGCTGTTTCAGGATAAACAGTACACAGCAGCCACCCGGGTTCTTAAAACATTCTCCCGCACACGTCCGGATGATCCCGAAGTCTGGTATCAACTGGCTGAGGCTGCGGGTAAAGCCGGTGACATTGAGGAAGTCCACAAGGCAAGGGCGGAGTTCTTTTTCCTGACAGGTAACTTTGATGATGCCATCAAACACCTGGAGTATGCTGCCGAACTACCTGGCACACCGTTCAGCACCAAAACCGCCCTGAAAGAACGCGTCACAGAAATTCAGGAATATAAAAAGCGGATGAAACTGTAAACACATTACGCAAAGCATAAAAAAACCGGCAGACATTGCCGGTTTTTTTATTCAATAGGGTAAAAGCATCACGATGCAGTAAAAGCCAGCATTCGATCAAGAGGCTGCAACGCTTTTTCCCTGACGAGCGGATCCACATGAATCTCACTGCCGCCATGCTCCAGCACATCAGCAATCAGTTCAAGGCTGTTCATTGCCATCCATGGACAGTGCGCACAACTGCGACAGGTAGCACCATTACCCGCAGTCGGCGCCTCTATAAACTCTTTCCCGTCACCAGCCAACTGCTTCATCTTGTAAAAAATACCGCGATCCGTCGCAACAATAAAAACAGGGTTGTTCATCGCTTGCGCTGCTTTGATCAGCTGTGTGGTAGAGCCCACCGCATCAGCCAACTCCACGACCGATTCCGGCGATTCCGGATGCACCAGCACCGCAGCATCAGGATAGACCTGCTTAAGATCAAGAATCCCCTTCGCTTTGAACTCCTCATGGACAATGCAGGCACCATCCCAAAGCAACATATCAGCACCGGTTGCCTTTTCGACATAACGACCGAGATAACGATCCGGCGCCCAGATCAGTTTCTCCCCCTCACTCGCGAGGTGCTCAACGATATCAATGGCACAGCTGGAGGTGACCACCCAGTCAGCCCTGGCCTTTACCGCCGCCGACGTGTTGGCATAAACAACCACCTTGCGATCAGGGTGCTGATCACAAAAACGGGTAAATTCATCGGCAGGACATCCCAGATCAAGTGAGCAGGTCGCTTCCAGCGTCGGCATCAGCACACGTTTCTCCGGGTTCAGTATTTTGGCCGTTTCCCCCATAAACCGAACACCGGCCACAACCAGCGTTGACGCTGAGTGTCGGGTGCCAAAGCGAGCCATTTCCAGGGAATCTGCAATACAGCCACCGGTTTCTTCAGCCAGCTCCTGCACCAAATCATCGGTATAATAGTGCGCAACCAATACGGCGTCTTTTTGCTTTAGCAAGGCCTTGATTCGCGCCTTCAACGCCCCCTCTTCAACCACGCCCTGGCCAGAAGCAGGCGCTTCCGACAGGTATTGGCTGACAAATAGTCTGTCTTTTGTTTGTGTCATCCGCTTATATGGCCTGTGGCACTTTCATATCTGTCATAGCTGACCTGACAAACGACCTTATTCCTGCATGCTTTCAGGAATACGAACGCAGAAAAACAGGCAGCATTGGGGAACGCATGTTAGCACAGAGAGAGCGGAAGTTTCATGCCGACAGAACAGTCATTAGAGGGAAATGGTGGGTCGTGTAGGATTCGAACCTACGACCAATTGGTTAAAAGCCAACTGCTCTACCAACTGAGCTAACGACCCTGGATAGAGACGAGCAACAAACATTACTCTGACAAGAAGATGGTGGGTCGTGTAGGATTCGAACCTACGACCAATTGGTTAAAAGCCAACTGCTCTACCAACTGAGCTAACGACCCGGAACAGAACGCAATCTTACGGATTACATCGACGACTACAAGTGTTAATTTCCACCATATGGCGTTTTTTTGGATAAAAACGCATCAGCGTTAAAGCTGATGCGTTTTCACTGACTTACATCGGTTTGCTTTGCAGACTACGCAGATACACATCTGCAAGTTTGGCCGCCGAACTCTGCGAATACTGACTGATCACAGACTTGAGATACTTCTCAGACTGCGCCTTGTCTCCCAACTGGTCAAATACACGTCCCAGCTTGTACATGGCATCCGGCGACTTGCCACTTTTGGGATAATCCTTCAGCACCGTTTCAAAAGCACCTTTGGACTGCTCCAACTTACCTTGCGCGAGGTATACCTCTCCGAGCCAGTATTGGGCATTATCAGCATAAGTACCCGCAGGGAATCGACGAATATAATCATTCAATGCAACGATCGCTTCATCGAATTTGCGTGTACGGATTAGCTGAAAGGCATCTTGGTAAACAGCCTGCTCTGAGACTGAATCCGTTACACCACCACCCGCACTGACAGCACCGGAGGCACTACCTGTATCCCTAGGGCGTGAAGCAACTGGCGTTTCAGGGGCTGAACCGGATTTCGACAGCATCCCGATACGGCGATCCAGATCCAGATAGCGATCCCGGTTTTCCTGACTGAGACGCTGTAGCGCATTCGCCTGCTCTTCAACCAGGCCTCTCAGCTGCAACACTTCCTGCTGGAGCGAACTGATCTGTTCAAGCAACGCACCGGCCTGCCCCACAGGGGCACTGACACCAAGCACATTGCTTTGCGCATTCGCCGCAGGCAGTGCCAACGAAGAAGGGTTCGAATCAACAACCGGGACGGGTGCAGCCAGCACGGGCAGGCTGCACAAGCCAGTCATGATCACTGCACGACGCAATTTGACCAATGACATGGCAGCAATCAGAGTGTGCCGTTGGCTGAATCGATTTCAGCACGACGGTTCTTGGTCCAGGCTGCATCCGAATGCGCAGGATCCAGCGGCTTTTCGAAACCGTAGCTGATCACTTCAATACGGTCAGAGGTGATACCCTTCAGCATCAGGTAGTTCTTGACCGCATTGGCACGACGCTCACCCAGAGCCAAGTTGTAGGTACGGGTGCCACGCTCATCGGTATGGCCACGGATAATCAGGTTAACGTTCTTGCCCGCTTCGGAGGTCAGGTAAGCAGCCTGCACATCCAGCGCCAGATAGTCTTCCGCGCTCAGGCGGTCACTGTCAAAATCGAAGTTATACACATCACGACTGAGCATTTCGGTGATCTGCTCAGGGGTAGCCTGCACCTTGCCACTGTCGATCACAGCCTGGACGGCAGGATCAACGATTGGTGTGGTAACCACTTCAGTCACAGACTGATCGGCCTCACCCGCCATTTCCTGGCCAGAAGAACTACCACCCGAAGAAGCACAGCCAACGAGATAGGTTGCCATCAGAGCCGCAACAAGCCCTTTGCCGATTTTGGCTAATTCCATCCTGAACTCCTGATCGTATTTCAATATGCAATGAATAAAAAGTTGAACTAAGGTAACAGAGTTAGCCCGCACAGACCAGTCAGCGCAGCAATCCGTAAACACGCATTTCTACGTAACTTCAGACCAGAGCACGAAACCTTTTCTAACCACTGACGAACACTTCACTCACAGCGTCCGAAATGGGCATCACACTAGCGCATGTAGGGAGACCAGGCCGGCTCCCTGACATCCCCCTCCTTGGAGGGCAGACGGTAGCTCACCTGCCCATCCGACGAAATAATGCCCAACACACCCTGCTGCCCGTCCTGCGCCGAATAAATCAGCATCTTGCCGTTCGGCGCGACAGCAGGCGAGTCCTCAAATGGCATCGAGGTCAGCGTGCGCGTTCTGCCGGTTTCCAGATCCAGCACCGCAATATTGTAATCCGACTGCCCTTTACCCTTGTGCACCATGGCGATGGATTGCCCATCCGGGAACACCTTGGCCCGAGCATTGAACCGACCCTCAAACGTCAGCCTGCGTGCATCCCCACCGGTTGCAGGGATCTGGTAAATCTGGGCAGAACCACCACGATTAGAGGTGAACACCAGACTTTTCCCATCAGGCATCCAGGCAGGCTCATTATCTATTGCAAAGTGACGGGTTACCTGCGTCAGCTTTTTCGTTGCCACATCCAGCGTATAGATATCCGGATTACCCGAACGAGACAATACCAACGCCAACTTCGAGCCATCCGGCGACCAGACCGGCGCACTGTTCAGGCCTTTGAAGTGGGTCATTTTCTGTCGCTCACCGGTAGCGAGTTCCTGGATATAAATGGCAGGACGCCCGGTTTCAAAGGAAACATAAGCAATTTTTTTGCCATCAGGCGACCAGCTGGGCGCCAAAATCGGCTCACCGGAACGCAACACCGTCACCGCGCGACGACCATCCATATCGGCATAGACCAGCTGATAGTCGGTGCGCTCCGCCGAAAAACGGTTGGCAATCACATAAAGGATCTTGGTGGAGAACACCCCACGAATACCGGCAATTTTTTCATACACGGCATCGCTGATATTGTGCGCCACCGAACGCAGTTGCGTTTTCGAACCTTCCACTTCCCCTTTCAAGACCGGCATCTGACGCACGATATCAAAAAGTTGATAATTTACCCGATACCGGTCATCCGGGAGCGCCGATACCTGCCCTATCACCAGATAGGTCACACCAAGCATGTTCCAGTCGCGGAAATAGACTTCGTCTGCCGTCGCAGGAAAACTCAGAAAATTATTGCGATCCACCGGCATGAACTGACCACTGAGCTTCAGGTCGTTGGTAATAATGCCGGAAATATCTTCAGGCAGGATGCCCTTGCCATTCCAGGCAAACGGCACGACGGCGACGGGAACCGCCTGATCATTTCCCTGGGTGATTTCAATGGTGAGGTCAGCCTGCGCCTGCTGCAGGCACAAGACCAGCATGAGCACTCCCTGAATCACACCCGAACGTAACCTGTCCATCACAACTTGAGCCATTTTCATTCCAGCAAATCCTGCGGATCGAAATAGAAATTAAACGCCCGGAAGTGACTTTCAAACAGCCGGCTTTCCAGCTGGCCCAACTCCCGGAACGGCGCCGCTTTCTGGACAGCACGAATGGCTGAATCATCGAAAGCCGGGTTACCGCTACCCTTTAATGTCTCAATACTGACAATTTCTCCGGTCGGTGTCAGCCTGACCCGAAGCTTGACCGTCATCCCTTTGCGCGCACTCGGTGGACGACTCCAGTTCTGTCGCACCAGCTGCTCAATCAACGCCACATAACCATTCACAACATTGGCATCGGTTTTCAGCTGTTCAGCTATTCGCTGCTGCTCTACCTGATCCCGCTCCAGCGCCGCCAGCATTTCCTGTTCCTGCAGACGCTGAGCCTCCTCCGCTTGTCGGGCTGCCTCAGCATCGCGACGTTTCTCAGCCTCTCGTTCGCGACGCTGCTGTTCTGCCAGCGCCTTTTTCCGGTCAACGTCACTCTTGACCGGTTTCACCGGCACCTTCTTCTCAGGCGTCTTGACCGGTGTTTTCTTTTCCGGCTTTTTGACCGGCTTTTGCCTGGGCTTCTTCACCGGTTTTGGCTTCGGAATGACCGGTTCAGGCGTTGGCACGTACACCTTCGCCATAATGTGCGTCGGTACTGGCCTGACCCGTTCCTCGGTCTTGCCGGGCCAGACGATCACCATCGCCACAACCGCTAACCCATGAAGCAACAACGATGTCAGAACGGGAATTGTATAACCATCACTGGTGCCACGACGACGAAGTTTCGATAACACATTCACGGCGTCAATTCAGCTCCCGGGGATCAGTCATCAACCCCACATCACTGACACCGGCATCCTGCAGGCTCGCCATGGCTGCCACAACCTTGCCGTAACTGACACGCTCATCCCCCTCAATCAGGACCAGCGTATCGGGCCGCGCCCGCTTGATTTTGGCTACACGCTCACTGATCACCTGGAGCGATAATGCCTTCTTACCGGTGGACTCCAGATTCAGATAGTAACTGCCATCCGCCTTGACGGAAACAATCAGCGGCTCCTTGCCCTTGGGCACTTCCATCGGCGCACTGTCTGTTTTCGGCAACTGGACCTTGATACCCTGCGACATCATGGGTGCCGCCACCATAAAAGCCACCAGCATCACCATCATGATGTCGATAAACGGCACCATATTGATCTCGGACATCGGCTTGCGCCGGGCACGGCTCCTCATGATGCCGCATCCTGCTGATGCGCATGCACTTTACGGTGCAGGATACTGGAAAACTCGTCAGCAAAGGTTTCATAGCCGGCCAACAAATGGTCAACTTTGGCCGAGAAACGGTTATAAGCCACCACTGCCGGAATCGCGGCAACCAGGCCAACCGCTGTGGTTACCAACGCTTCCGCAATACCCGGCGCCACGGCCGCCAACGTTGTCTGATGCACATTTGCCAGACCACGGAACGAATTCATAACACCCACAACGGTTCCAAACAAACCCACATAAGGGCCGGTTGAACCCACAGTGGCCAGAAACGGCAAATTCGCCTCAAGGCGCTCCTGCTCTTTCGACAACGCTACCCGCATGGCGCGCTGCACCCCTTCCATCACCGCATCCGGGTCACTGGTCTGACCGCGCAGGCGGGTGAATTCGCGAAAGCCACTTCGGAAGATGCGTTCCGCGCCATTATCCGGATCCGGGTTATCATGGACCTCCCGGTACAACTGACTCAAATCCATACCGGACCAGAAACGATCCTCGAACTGGCGCACCGCCTGGCGTGTATTACGCAATAAAATGGCTCGCTGGATAATAAACACCCAGCTTAAAATAGAAGCCCCAATCAGGATCACCATTACCAGCTGAACCACCCAGCTGGCATTCCATATCAGGGACCACATCGAAATACTTTCTGTCACAATCAATCCTCAGGGACAACACGGCCATCCAGATACTGCCTGCAGGCATCCGGCAGCGCCATTGGCTTCATACTTTCGGAATCAACACAGGCGATGGTAAAACGCCCAGAACACAACTCGCCCCCCTCCAGGCGCACCGACTGCTGGAACACCAGGCTGGCCCGCCCCGCCTTGATGACATTCGCCGTCACTTCAACGAGATCATCCAGCCTTGCAGAGCGCCGGTAGTTGATCTGAGCATCCCGTACAACAAACATGAACCCATGTTCCAGCAGCGCTCGCTGACCAAAACCCAGACTGCGAAGCCGCTCCGTACGGGCTCGTTCCATAAATTTCAGGTAATTGACATAATAAACAATGCCGCCAGCATCCGTATCTTCATAAAAGATACGCACAGGTAGAGAAAATTCGGATTCATTACCAGACATCACGCTTACCAAAACAACCTGTTTGCAAGCGATGTTTATATCACGACATCATGATCCCTGCTATCACGGTGCGACAAGCGGTACGGCCATCAAACACAAAAAAGAAAACGACTCCAGGGAGCCGTTTTCTTTCTTATCTCTACCCGTTATTGATACTGGCTGGTGTTTTTGACTACACGAGAGGTGCTTCCCTGGCCATAAATGGTGACCTTGTCCCCCACCCGGAACACCATGGCGGGATCCACCTGCTGAACCACGGCCACGTAGTTGCCATTAGCCAGCTGAATGGTCAGATTCACGCCCGCTTTTTTGGTCAGCTCATCTTCGGCCTTTCCGCCCAGGTAACCACCAAGCAGAGCACCACCAATACTCGCTATCGCACTCCCCTTGCCTCCGCCGATATCCGACGCGGCAATACCGCCCACTGCACCACCGGCAATGGCGCCAATCCCAGTATCAGTCCCTTCTAGCTGGACATTCTCAATACCGACGATCGTACCGAACTGAACCGTCTGCATCTGCCGGGCTTCACCACGGGAATATGTAGTAGAGGTCAAGTCGCTGGCACAGCCGACGAGCAACAGCGCCATGATTCCAGCCATAACCAACTTAACTTTGTCGTACATTTGAACCACCTGTAACCTTAACCAGGTTCTTACTTTCAGAGTACCGGCTATTGTGCCGCCTTAAACCTGAACGGGAACTTAACCACTATTCCGACGGAGTGACGGAAAGACCAAAATGCTCATAGGCGCGACGGGTCAGCACACGCCCCCGCGGGGTACGCATGATATATCCCTGCTGGATCAGATAGGGCTCAAGCACATCTTCAATGGTATCGCGTTCTTCACTGATCGCCGCCGCCAGGCTATCAACGCCTACCGGTCCACCATCAAATTTTTCCACCATGGCCTGGAGAAGACGGCGATCCATATGATCAAAGCCCGCACCATCCACATCCAGCATGACCAGGGCAGCATCTGCCACTGCCTGATCTACGTGTCCGTTGCCACGTACTTCGGCATAATCCCTTACCCGTCGCAATAAACGGTTGGCAATCCGAGGCGTGCCACGTGAGCGCGCCGCCACTTCACGTGCACCGTCTTCATCCATAGTCATACCAAGGATGGCGGCAGAGCGACCCACAATCTTGGTCAGGTCTTCAACACTATAGAACTCCAGACGTTGAACAATGCCGAAGCGATCACGCAACGGTGATGTCAGCAACCCTGCCCGTGTCGTGGCGCCCACGAGGGTAAATGGCGGCAGATCCAGCTTGATGGAGCGCGCGGCCGGCCCTTCACCAATCATAATATCCAGCTGGTAATCTTCCATGGCCGGATAAAGCACCTCTTCGACAACCGGACTCAGGCGATGAATCTCATCGACAAAGAGGATGTCGTTAGGCTCAAGGTTGGTCAGCATAGCTGCCAGATCACCGGCTTTTTCAAGCACCGGACCGGATGTCGTACGAAGCTGAACCCCCATCTCATTGGCCAGAATATTAGCCAGCGTCGTTTTCCCCAGCCCTGGCGGCCCAAAGATCAGCGTGTGATCCAGCGCTTCATTCCGCTGTCTCGCAGCACGGATAAAAATTTCCATCTGCTCACGCACTGCCGGCTGCCCGGTATAATCGACCAACCGGGTCGGTCGTATGGCGCGATCAATACGTTCTTCCTGCGGCGTTCCATGGCCCGATATCAATCGGTCACTTTCAATCATCCAGCACCTGCTGATTCAATGGCTCTGACATAGGTCAGTTGATTGTGTGTTATCTGATATTGGCTGTAAATCCAGAGAGTCCGCAGCGACAACCGCAGCACTTAGTGGCCACTCACACCATAGCCTTTAAAGCACGACGAATCAGCTCTTCACTGGCCAAACCATCCTCTTTCACAGAACCGATCGCTTTACTGGCATCTTGCTGGCGATAACCCAATGACACCAGAGCACTGATGGCATCCTGAACCGCCACACGATCGGACGGTGTGTTTGACACCACCAAAGACGGTGAAGCCGCATCAGCCCCACCCAGCTCAGGCGCCCAGTCATCCAGCCGGTCCCGCATTTCAACAATCAGGCGCTCGGCGGTTTTCTTGCCGATACCCGGCAGGCGCGTCAGCGTGGCACTGTCATCATCGTGGACACAACGCACAAACATGTCGGACTCCATACCCGACAGAATCGCCAACCCCAACTTTGGTCCTACGCCGTTGACACGAATCAGTGTACGAAACAGCTGTCGCTCCTTGCGGTCAGCAAACCCATACAGTAACTGCGCATCCTCACGGACGACAAAGTGCGTATACAGCGTCGCTTCCTGCCCCTCTTCCGGCAACCGGTAGAAGGTCGTCATTGGCGCTTCGACTTCATAGCCGACACCATTCACATCCAGCAATAATTGAGGCGGCCGCTTTTCAACAACAATTCCACGAAGACGACCAATCATGTCACATTCCACCTTTACAATGTTTCAATTCAGCATGCCGTTTAACGGAGCCGACCATTACCCATGCGCACGGACCCTTTACTGGTTGCCATGCGAATCAAACTCTGCTGTGTATGGGCATGACATAGCGCAACAGCCAGGGCGTCGGCAGCATCGGCCTGTGGAACCTTATTCAGCTTCAACAGCGCCATCACCATATGCTGAACCTGCGCCTTGTCAGCAGAGCCTTTACCGACAACCGACTGCTTGACCTGACGGGCGGAATATTCGGCCACCGGAAGCCCCTGATTAACCGCAGCCACAATGGCAGCCCCCCGGGCCTGCCCCAGCTTCAGGGCAGAATCCGCATTGCGGGACATAAAGACCTGCTCTATCCCTACGGTTTGCGGCTGGTAAGCCTCTATAACCCGATGAATACCCTCATACACCTGCTGCAACCTTTCCGGCAACTCGCCCGGCTGGATCCGGATGCAACCCGAATCAATGTATTCAATCCGTGAGCCTACCTGGTTGATCACTCCGTAACCGGTAATGCGGGAACCCGGATCAATTCCCAAAATAATTGCCATATCCTTGCCTGGAGACTCTCACAAAACCTATTCACACTACTGTACTTTTATACACCCCTCATGTGAAGTAAACATATCTGCTTATAGAGTCTTCGTAACATGAAGAAATACAGCATTTAAAAACACAGCCCTCAACCAAACTCAACTTCAATCATTTGATATAGCTGACTTAAGTACTCAAAACTAAACCACTCAATAAGGCAATCTAATTAGCGTCACTAAGTAAGAATGTATAAGAAGGGCATTATAAAATCGTTTTAAGCAACGGAGACAACAGGGTTTGGTTATAGTGTTATCGAATGACTATCAAGAATTACAAACCATCATTCTGCGTAACGAAAAACTACAGGCAAATCAGACATGGAAGCGTATTCTATTATGAACAGTTTGATTGAGTCACTTTGACGATGAAAGAGCTACTCACCCCGATCTTAACCGTTACAGCTGTGGTTTTTTTGTTATTTTTTTTAATCATTGGCGTTAACATCTGAACGGTATTTAGCTGACACATATCTTCTTTTGTATACATCTCAGCATCGCTCTAACATGTAGCGAATCAGGTGCCAACAGTAGCGCCAGCACCTGAAGCTTTCGTCCTGAGGGGTATCAGCCCAGAGACTCCATCACATCATCCGGAATATCGGCATTGCTGTAGACATTCTGGACATCATCCAAGTCTTCCAGGCGATCAATCAACTTCATGATCTTTGCAGCACCGTCAGCATCCAGCGGTGACTGGGTTGTCGGCACCATGGCAACTTCACCATCGGCCGGCGTCATGCCTGCCGCTTCCAGCGCATCCTTGACCTGCATGAATTCAGTCCACTCAGTGGTGACTTCCACAGAGCCGTCATCATTGGCAATGACATCTTCCGCACCGGCTTCCAACGCCGCTTCCATCAGCGCATCTTCATCGACGCCCGGCTCGAAGAAAATCTGTCCTTTACGCTCAAACAGGTACGCAACAGAACCGTCAGTACCCAGATTACCACCATGCTTGGAAAACGCGTGACGCACTTCAGACACAGTCCGGTTACGATTATCCGTCATGCATTCAACCAGGATAGCTACACCACCCGGGCCGTAACCCTCATAGGTGATCTCTTCCATGTTGTCGTTGTCGGCGCTGCCAGCGCCACGGGCGATCGCACGGTCAACGGTATCGCGGGTCATGTTGGCGCCCAGCGCCTTGTCGACCGCCGCACGCAGACGCGGGTTATCTTCCGGGTTGGGACCGCCAGCCTTGGCGGCTACGGTCAGTTCGCGGATCAGCTTGGTAAAGATCTTGCCACGCTTGGCATCCTGCGCCGCCTTGCGGTGCTTAATGTTGGCCCATTTACTATGACCTGCCATAGGTCGAAACCTCACCCTTTAATGAATTACTAAAAACGACTTGTCGTATCAATCGATGGCCGGCTGCCAGCCTGAAAGCAGGCAGCCGAAACCAGCCACATCAGTGACTGGTGGCGGAAGCAGGATCCCTGCGGATACGGATATTCAGGTCACGCAGCTGCTGCTCTTCCACGGTACCCGGCGCCTGGGTCATCTGGCAGGCAGCTGACTGGGTTTTCGGGAAGGCAATCACTTCACGGATGGAATCCGCACCGGTCATCAGCATCACCAGACGGTCCAGACCAAAGGCCAGACCACCGTGCGGCGGCGCACCAAACTTCAGGGCGTCCAACAGGAAGCCGAACTTCTCGCGTTGCTCTTCTTCGCCGATACCCAGTACACGGAATACCACATGCTGCATCGCTTCATTATGAATACGGACAGAGCCACCACCCAACTCAACACCGTTCAACACCATATCGTAGGCACGGGATAGAGCGTCAGCCGGTGTAGCTTCCAGCTCTTCCGGCGTGCAGCTTGGCGCGGTGAAAGGATGATGCAGCGCGGTCAGGCCACCCTTGCCATCTTCCTCGAACATCGGGAAGTCCACGACCCACAGGGGCGCCCATTCACAGGTGTACAGGTTCAGGTCTTCACCCAGCTTGCAGCGCAGTGCACCCAGGGCTTCGCTGACCACAGTCGCTTTATCTGCACCAAAGAAGACGATATCGCCATTCTGCGCATCCAGACGCTCCATGATCTGCATGGTCACGTCATCACCGAGGAACTTGATGATGGGTGACTGCAGGCCTTCCTCTACACCTTTCTCGATGGCGTTGACCTTGATCCAGGCCAGACCTTTTGCACCATAGATGCCAACATACTTGGTGTATTCATCAATCTGCTTACGGCTCAGGGTGGCGCCACCCGGCACCTTCAGCGCGGTCACGCGGCCTTTCGGATCGCTGGCAGGGCCTTTGAAGACCTTGAAATCAATGGCTTCCATCAGGTCAGCGATATCGACAAGCTCCAGCGGGATACGCAGGTCAGGCTTGTCAGAACCAAAGCGACGGATGGCGTCGGCATAGGTCATGCGCGGGAAGGCATCGAATTCAACATTCATCAGGTCGCCGAACAGCTTGCGCACCATGCCTTCGGTAAGACCCATGATCTCTTCTTCGCCAAGGAAGGAGGTTTCAATATCGATCTGGGTGAATTCCGGCTGACGGTCGGCACGCAGGTCTTCGTCGCGGAAGCATTTCGCCACCTGGTAGTAACGGTCAAAACCAGAGACCATCAGCAGCTGCTTAAACAGCTGAGGAGACTGCGGCAGGGCAAAGAAAGAACCCTGATGGGTACGACTCGGTACCAGGTAGTCACGGGCACCTTCAGGCGTCGCACGGGTCAGGATCGGGGTTTCGATATCCAGAAAGCCATTGCTGTCCAGGTAATTACGGATAGCGCTGGTCACCCTGGAGCGGAAGATCAGCTTCTGCTGCATATCCGGACGGCGCAGATCCACATAGCGGTACTTCAGGCGAATGTCTTCACCGACATCGGTGTACTCGTCCAGCTGGAACGGCGGGGTCAACGCGCTGTTCAGAATTTCCAGATCCTTGCCCAGCACTTCAATCTCACCGGTCTTCATGTTCGGGTTGACGGTGCCTTCCGGACGCAGACGTACCTTACCGGTCACCTTCAGGACAAACTCGCTGCGGGCGCGGTCTGCCAGGGCAAAGGCGTCCACGGTATCGGGGTCAAACACCACCTGGGCAATCCCTTCCCGGTCACGCAGATCCAGGAAAATGACACCGCCATGGTCACGGCGGCGATGGACCCATCCACACAGTGTGACTTCCTGCCCCTCATGGGAGGCGTTCAGATCGCCGCAATAATGGCTGCGCATACTCTAACCTCAGTCTTCAAATCGTTATCTGGCCTGCCCATGACAGACAGGTGTGCAATGCTCTCACCGACAATGGACTATCCATTGCCCCCGAACTATCAGTCGCTGGTTGCAGAACAACCGCCGCAGCCGCTCTTGGTGTCCTTGCTCGGGCAATGATTGTCGCTGGTCGCGACATTCTTTGCCTTTTTGCCCTTGAAGTCCGTCTCGTACCAGCCGCCGCCTTTCAGGCGGAACGACGGGGCGGACAACAGCTTCTTCAGGGCAGACTCCCCGCAGGCGGGGCAGTCGGTCAGCGGGCTGTCGCTGAATTTCTGAATAGCCTCATGGGTATCGCCACAGGATTGGCAAAGGTATTCATAGATCGGCATAAATGGCGCGAACTCCGAACTCAAAACGGAACGAAACGCGGGATTATAACGTAATGCCCGCACAAACAGCCATGCGCAGGACCACTATTCTTTGACCGAGCGACAGGTGTACGGTTCAACCAGCACCATACAAGAAACAAGAAGCGTAAATAGGTATTACCACCTACATACGCAGAAAGTACCGCATTGTTAGACTTTTGTGCCATGCAATACGGTCGTACTGGATACGGTTTCCGGTCAAAGCCTGTTACAGGACACGTACAATGACAGGTAAAACCTTGACATATGGCAAGGTTTATCGGCAACACGGACAGATATACTGCGGCCAACCTGTAGGCAGAGAATGCTGGACGAAATGTCATCAGTGCCTGGTTCGCATTAACAACACCAATGCACGCCACCAGTACAGACACGTCGCATTCTCACTTGCAGCACTGCTTTAGCCTGTCGGATAGGGGCATATCCGGCTGGCGATAAGAAGCAATACAACACCATGTGGAGTAGGTAACACAATGCGAGCATTTAAACTGTCCGCGCTGGGCGCGGCTGTTATCGCTGCGACTGCGGCTACCGCCGCCCAGGCCAGCGTCGAGCAATTCGTTGACGACAGCACCCTGAACATCAAACTGCGTAACGCGTACTTTGATAACAACGTCAAAAATGCCAAGGAAGACTGGCATGACTGGGCGCAGGGTATCGAAGTTAACTACGAATCCGGCTACATGTTCGGCATGATCGGTTTCGACGCTTCTTTCTACGGCTCCATGAAGCTTGACAGCTCCAACGAAGAAAATGGCTATCAGGGTGGCAGCGACCAGCTGCTGCGCAGAACCTCAAAGGGCGACTCCACTGGATTCGGCAAGCTGGGTCAGGCTTACCTGAAAGGTAAACTGGGCGATGATGACTTGAACATCCACGCTAAAGCCGGCTATATGAAGCATGACACCATCCTTTTGGCCAGCTCCAGCTCTCGTCTGACCCCCAGCTCTTACAAAGGTTACGCTTTTGACGCCAATGTTTATGGTGTCAACCTATACGGTGCTTATGCTAACGAGATATCCCACCGTACTTCCCAGTCTTATGATGATTTTGAAAACCGCTCCGGTGAGAAGATTGATAATCTTTACAGCGTTGGCGCAGCTTACGAAATTGGCAACCTTTACCTGAACGGCGAATATGGCGAAGGTAAGGATTACATGAAGCTGGGCTACATCAATGCCGGGTACACCTTCGACATCAGCGAAGGAATGAGCTTGCTGGTTGATGGTCAGTACTACAAAGCCAAAGAGAATGGCAAACGCTGGGACGGTGCAACCTATGATGAAGGTTTTGCAGATGACGCAAAACTGGTTAACCTGAACACTGCATTAACCATTGACTACCTGACTCTGAGCCTGTCCTATACCAAAGTCGATGCTGACAATGGCGACAGAAGCGGTGCTTTCCAGTATTGGATGGCTGACAACGACTACGGCGGCGGTAACTTCTGGACCTCTCGCCAGATTTCCGACTTCTACTTCGACGGTGAAACTGTTTGGCAAGTTGGCGCCCAGTACGACTTTACTGGCTTTGATATGCCCGGCTTCTACACCGGCGTTACTTACACCCGTGGTACTTTCAGCAACTCTGACGCTGCCAAGCACGGCTTCGACGAAGAAACCGAGCTGGACGTAGAAGTGGGTTATGCCTTCCAGCAGGAAGCGCTGAAAGGTCTGAGCGTTGTTGTCAAGAACGGTTACCACCAAACCAAAGGTTACCAGAACGCAGACGACGGCCGCACCAACAACCTGCGTGTCTACGTAGACTACACCCTGAGCGTATTCTAATACCCTCGCGGTATGTCAACGTAATGAAACGCCACCTTCGGGTGGCGTTTTTTATTTCCTCACCCACCAGCTAACACAGACACACAATCTCACTCGACGACATCAAGTGTTCACACAATGCGCCTATACACCAACGTTCAGCACTGGAGCTGAAAAGCCCTTACTTCAACCTGCCAAACGGGTTGAATATTACCCGAGAGGAATAACAGAAAAGAGAAAGCATTTGCCTGACATCATGTATTAAGATTTCAACCAGCTTTTTATCATCAATGATGATGGAGCGTAATTCACAATAACCATCCTCGGATAGCTGAATGGTTCAGGGAGTATAGGTCAACCAACCATCAGGGATAACTTAGCCCACCATATGATATTTAATATCGCAGGAGGCTGTTAAATTGAAATATTCAAATCCTGACATCAACCTTATGACTTTATTCACCCTTTTTATAAATACAGACAATATGCAAGATTAAAACAGATACAAGAGAAACCGGTGGAGCATTAAATTTTTTTGAAACATTCCAGACATCGTCAGCCTGGATTCCACACTCCACTGAATATAATGCAAACCCCTTATATATCAGGGCATCCAGACCATATGACAAGCACCCAAAATACACAAACTCCACCATACATCATTACCAGCCCTTTACTGCATAGCAATCAAACACTGACGTACATCAAAGTTCACCTGCTATCCATACAAATATACTGCGACTAACCTGTAGGCGGAAAATACTGGACGAAATGTCATCAGTGCCTGGCTCGTATTAACAACACCTTGCACGCCACCAGCACAGACATTATTCCGCATTCTCACCTGCAGCACTGCTTTAGCCTGTCGGATAGGGGCATATCCGGCTGGCGACAAGAAGCAATACAACACCATGTGGAGTAGGTAACACAATGCGAGCATTTAAACTGTCCGCGCTGGGCGCGGCTGTTATCGCTGCGACTGCGGCTACCGCCGCCCAAGCGAGTTTTGACCAGTTTGTTGACGACAGCACACTGGAAATCAAACTGCGTAATGCATACTTCGATAACGACTACAAAATAAATGGAATGGGCGCCAAAGAAGACTGGCACGAATGGGCTCAGGGCATTGAAGCTAACTACACGTCTGGTTACGCTTTTGGCATGTTTGGTTTTGACGCTTCGCTGTATGGTGCACTGAAACTGGACAGCTCAAACCAAGCACAGGGCACCAATGGGGAAGGAGATCAATTGTTGCGTGTGGGTGATAGTGGTGACGCCAAGAGCTTCAGCAAAATGGGTCAGGCTTATCTGAAAGCCAAATTTGGTGATGAAGATCTCAACATCCATGCCAAAGCGGGTTACATGAAGCACGACACTGTCCTGCTTGCCACTTCCAGCTCCCGCCTCCTGCCTAGCTCCTACAAAGGGTATGCTTTTGACGCAAACGTCTACGGCGTAAACCTTTACGGCGCTTGGGCCAATAAGATCTCTTACCGCACCTCCCAAGACTACGAAGACTTTGAAAACGGCTCGGGCGACAAAATTGACAACCTGTATAGCGTTGGCGCTGCCTACGAAATTGGCAACCTTTACCTGAACGGTGAATACGGTGAAGGTAAAGATTACATGAAACTGGGCTATCTCAATGCAGGCTATACCTTCGAACTTAGCGAAGGCATGAGCCTGCTGATTGATGGCCAATATTACAAAGCCAAAGAGAACGGCAAGCTCTGGGACGGCGCAAACTACATTGACAGCTTTGCGGATGACGCAAAACTGGTCAACCTGAATACTGCATTAACCATTGATTACCTGACCTTGAGCTTGTCTTACACAACAGTGGATGCAGACAATGGCAACAACGCTGGCGGATTCCAATACTGGATGGCTGCCAACGACTACGGTGGTGGCAACTTCTGGACCTCCCGCCAAATTTCCGATTTCTACTGGGACGGTGAAACAACCTGGCAGATGGGTGCCCAGTATGACTTCACAGGCTTCGATATGCCCGGCTTCTACACTGGCGTAACCTTTACCCGAGGCACTTTAGGCAACACTGAAGCCGCCAAACTTGGCTTTGACAAAGAAACCGAATTGGATGTAGAAGTTGGTTACGCTTTCCAGCAAGAATCCCTGAAAGGCCTGAGCATAAAAGTTCAGAACGGCTACCATAAATCCTATATATATGATGCCTCTGGCAATGACGAGCGCACCAACAACCTGCGTGTCTACGTAGACTACACCCTGAGCGTATTCTAATACCCTCGCGGTCTGTCAACGCAATGAAACGCCACCCTTGGGTGGCGTTTTTACACATCATCTCTCCAGTCAATCACACCTCGAATATCCCTACAAGGCATAGGTGCTTGTCACTACATACGTTTCAATATGCCTATTGATAGACTCGAGTACCATGAAGCACAGGCTGTAATCTGTCGTTTTCCTTGCGTTCGCCCTCTGTTTTCCCTCATCCATCCGGTGAAAACCAGAACCCGGGACAATTACTATCAGCACAACTCAGCGCTGAGTTGCAGCCTGCCTGTATCCAGCTGCATCTGCATGAAAGATTCCGCCCGGCAATGCTGTGATGCATACAACAACAATGCCTGTTATTGCCGATCAGGCGAGCAGCCCTGGTGCAGCTTCTGCCAGGCAGGCGGATTGGGGTAAATCCGGCCTGCCAACGTAAGACCGTTACAACACCATTTTGGAGTAGGTAGGACAATGCGCGCATTGAAATTATCCGCCCTGGGCGCGGCGGTGATGGCTGCAACGGCAGCTCAGGCCAGTGTTGACCAGTTCGTTGACGACAGCAGCCTGACGCTGACGTACAAGGTTTATAACTGGAACACAGAAACCAAACAGTCTGACGGCAGCTACAAGGAAAAACAGGACGAATTCGTACACGCCCTGATCGCTGATTTCAAATCCGGCTATTACGCCGACATGATCGGTTTTGATATCCAGACCGGTTTTGCTCAAGACATCAACACCAATGACAAGTACAGCACAACCAACCTGCCGCAGGACAGCAACGGCCATGTTGACGATATCGCCGGTGTACAGCAAGCCTACCTGAAAGCCAAGTTCGGTGGCGAGGATCTGAATTTCCACGGCACCTACGGCCAGAAGAAGCGCGGCCTGCAAACTTACAACGACAGTGGCTCACGCATCCTGAATGCTTCGTCCTTTGGTGTTGACGGTTCTGTCAACATTTACGACGTGAACGTTTACGCTACCCGGATTGATGCGTTCAGTGCCCGTAACCACTCCGGATTCAATGATGATTTAACCAATGGCGATGGCCAGAAGATTGATAACGTCACCATTTTGGGTGCTGGCTATGAAATGAATGGCCTGGGCGGTGTTATCGAACAAGCCAAATCCAAAGACTACCTGAAAAAGTCTTTCGCCAAGGTGTATTACTCACTGCCAATCAGCGAAGACATTTCTGTCGATATGGATGCCCGTTTCGGCAAGGTTGAAAAAGACGGCGATCTGTACACCACCGACTTCGTTGATCCTGCGACTAACGATTTCGAATCCAAGTATCACAACCTGAACGCCACCCTGAACTATGGCAACGCCTACGTTGGCCTTGGTTACAACAAGACCAAGGACGGCGACTATGACAACACCATGTTCAGTGACGACAACGGTACCTTTAACTCCTCCCTTGACCTTGAAATGGGTTACAACTACGAAGACGAAACCGCCTATGTACTGCGTGCCGGTTACGACTTCGCAGAATACATCCCCGGACTGGCTGTTGACGTCTGGTACGCCAAGGGCAAAGACGCCAAAAACTTCGACAACTTCAGCCAGAAAGAATTTGGCACCAATGTAAGCTACAGCTTCTCCGGCATGCTGGATGGCCTGTCCATTTCCTACTTCCACACCACCTACCGCACCAGCGGTGATGCACTGACTACCAATGCAGACGCACTTGGCGGCATGTACAACGACAATATCAACAAGGTCTACCTGACTTACACCTACGAAGTCTTCTGATCACAACGGTCTGCTTGAAAACGCCACCTCCGGGTGGCGTTTTACTCTTCTCTGCCCACGAAAAAAACCGCTACCGCTCATCGCAAAATCCCTGCCTTCAATTTGCATAATTACGATTTCTTGACTAATTCATTACACACACTCATTACGGGTACTGACGCCAATTGTGGCAAAACCGGCGGAGGCCGGTCAGTAACTTCAGGAAAGGAGGCTTGACCCCCGGCAGACAACAACGCCTCAGCAAGGGCGCGTAGAGGCCGGGTACCGGACAAGAGACCGACTGGAGCAGCGGAGTAATGGCTTTACACAGATCCTCACTGGCAGCCGCCATTTCCATGGCAATTTCCTCAGGACTCATGATTGCGGCGGACGCCCAGGCAGAAGGCTATGTCGGTGATTCCTTCGCCAAAATGATGGACGACACTGGCGTCAACCTGGAATTACGCAATTTTTATTTCAATCGGGATTTTCGTAAAAAGCAGTGGGATGATGATTGCCCCACAAGTGCAAGTATTACATCATGTAGAAATCCAGATATCAGAGAGTCTTGGGCACAAGGAGCTAGGCTAAATATCGAATCAGGCTATTTCATGGATCTGATTGGTATAGATGCAGCGTGGTATGGTTCGCTCAAACTACAAGGAAAAGATGACAAATGGGGAAGTGGTGCATTAAGAACCTCCACCAAACATTACGACAAAGTTAAAGACAAAATTGCATACGTAGAAGCGAAGCAAAAAAGCTACGATAAACTAGGTCAGGTTTTCCTGAAAACCCGTTTTGGGGATGAGTCCCTCAATGCGCATATTAATGCAGGCCGTATGTTCATGGATACCGGCTTGCTCAACGACAGCGATTCCCGCGTAACGCCATCAACTACCCAGGCAATCTATGCCGATATTAACTGGGATGCTTTCACGCTGTACGGATTCAGTTCAGACAAAGCATCCACTAAAACTCAAAGTGGCTTCCATAAATACAAGGGCCCAGAGTACGCAGCTGACGGGGTAACAGAAACAGGTAGAGAAGGTGACTGGAAAGTTAACTCAATAGGCGCCAGTTTTGATACTGGTGAAGGCTATGGCCTTAATGTGCAAGTTGCCAAGGCCAAAGACTACAAGAAAATGGATTATCTGAACGCCTACTACACACTTGGCATCAGCGAAGACACCAGCATTCTTTTTGATGGCTACTACTACAAGGGTAAAGGCGATGGTAAATATCTTAAAAAGGTCGAACATAACGGCAAGTTAAAAGAGTGGGATAGCAAGCTCTGGAACCTCGTCGCCCAACTCAAAGTCAGTGATCTGAAATTTGCAGTCTCCTATCAAAAAGTCGATGGTGACTTTTATGATTACCTATGGGGCGGCTCCGACGATAACGGCTTGATGACGTGGAACGCTGTTCAATACTGGGACTTCAACAACAAGGATGAAAAATCCTGGATGGCAAGAGTCGATTATGACTTTGGCAATCTAGGCCTTCCCGGTCTCAACTTTATGACGCGCTACGTCAAAGGTGAGTATCATGAGCAGGTTGGCAACACGAAAAAAACGCGTCATGAGTGGGAGCGAGATACCGATCTCAGTTACGCGTTTCAAGATGGTGCCCTCAAAGGTCTCACCGTTACACTTCGCAATGCCACATTCAGAACCTATGGTACAGATAGCCTGAATGAAAACCGTCTAATTGTTGATTACACCATTGCTCTTTTGTGACATTAACTATCCCAATGCAGGTGGCTTATATATAGCCACCTGCATAAATCCTGCTCAAAACATGCCCCATATGACATAAAAGGAAGGCAATTCTGCTCTTGACGATTTTTCGCAATTCAATAACGTTATGCGGTATGTAACTGGTTTGCACAAAAAACAAACCCTCAAACCTCGAGAAAACAATAATAACAATGCAAACACTTAACAAAAAAACAGCCCTTATCACCGGTGCAGGTTCCGGCATTGGCCGTGAACTCGCCATCCAGTTGGCAAATCAAAACTGCAAACTGATTCTGACAGACATCAACAATAATGCCTTGCAAGAAACCGCCGCATTACTGCCAAATACTGATGACCATTTATTGGCGTTGGTTGATGTTGCCTCTCTAGAGCAGTGGGAACAACTAAAAGCAAAAACCCTGACTCAGTACACGCATATAGACATTCTTATCAACAATGCTGGCGTAGCGTTATGTCAGCCATTCACCGATATGTCGCTCGAAAATCTTGACTGGGTGATGGACGTCAATTTCAAAGGGGTTGTCTTCGGTTGCAAGGTGTTTCTGCCCTTACTCGAACAAAGCCCTGACGCCCACATTGTCAATGTTTCAAGCGTCTTCGGCATGATTGGTGTACCTACCCAAAGCGCCTATAACGCCAGCAAATTTGCAGTTCGGGGTCTTACTGAAGCCCTGCACCAGGAACTCCATGAAACCCCGATTAATGTATCCTGCGTCTACCCCGGCGGCATTAAGACCAACATTGTCAAAAACGCACGCTATTTTGAAGGCCCTGAAGGCATTACCAATCAACAGGATGCATCCAGTGAATTTGCCAAGGTCGCCATGACGTCTCCGGAAAAAGCGGCCAGAACCATTCTCAAAGGCATTCTGAAAAATAAAAAGCGCATATTGATCGGTCCAGATGCCCGCGCTATCGACTGGATACAACGACTACTGCCCAACAGCTACGATAAACTGTTGCGATTAGGATTGAAGGGAAAACAACAAAAACAACAACTCAAAACAACGTAGGCGGGATATTGCCACGCTGCTTATCAATAGAAGCGGCGTGGCATTAACTTCAACCAGGCAATCAGCTGGAGGCAAACTCCTTAAGCCTCTTAAGCGGCCTCACTTTAACCTGTATGGAAGCAGGTTTGGCTGCAACATCCATCAGCTCTCCCGGTTTGAACGGGTTCGGTACATTTTTGCGGGCTTTACGCGCAGGCTTTTTAACTGTCACAATTTTCAGAAGCCCCGGCAGAGTAAACTCACCGCAACCTCGCTTCTTGACATGACGCTCAACCAGATCAGTTAACTCTTCCAGTACAGCTGAAACATCACGCTTCGTGAGACCGGTATTCTCGGCAATATCAGCCAGAATCTGTGTTTTACTGTATTTTTCTTTGATTGCGTTTTTTTTGGCTGCCATAACGATCGTCTCCAGGTATGTCTTCCTAACACTAAACGAAATTCCGCTTTACACTCCCGTAACAACCCATCTTTCACAGCAAAACCGAGGACAAATACAGGTGTACCGATACTCCGTTACTTTTCACTAATAAGACGACACAGTGCCATCAAAACAACACTATGAATACGAACAGAAATAATCGAGTACGAAGTCAATATAAACGATGCATTTAGACCATGCGAGTATTTTTTTGGCCTAAAAATCCACTTTCCTCCCTGTTTCCACAGGTTTCATCGATTTTTCAACTATCTATGCGACAATACTTCTACATAATTTGCTCGTGGTAGCATGCTCAGGTTACATTAGAGGTATGGCTGTTTGATGATCAGTTTAAGACAATCTGATCCAGGATGTACCGGTTCAGGCGTTTACAACAGCCTGCATGTAGTAACATTTGCTTTCATCACGATTAACAAGACTGTAACACCTATAAACAGGATGAACACAAAGGACATGTATCTTAAACACTTAAAATTCCTACATACCCTGCTGGGCTTAGGACTCATTACGGGTTACCTGATCAGTTACACACTGCTCACACGCCTATACCCTGCCGTCTATCCCAATCATACCGTTATTGATATTTTACTGGACAGTAGCAACATACTGCTGCTGGCCACAGCTACAGCCAATTTGTTATTAGGCACATACCTGGTGGCTTTGCATGGCAGCCGTCGCTTACTGCAGATGACCGGTAGTTTACTGATCATCCTGTCAGGGATGTCTGCGGCTTTTGTCTCATTTGGGCGACTGCCCCAGATGCCTGGCGACCTGAATGTGGCATTACTTCCTCTCGGCTCACTGCTGGCAGGACTCCTGGCTCACCTGCTATGTAATTTACGGGCTCTCAACCCTAAAACACGGCTAATTGTCGATACCTCGGATCGCGAAACCGGTACGGTCAAGTGGTTCAATATTTCCAAGGGCTTCGGCTTCATAACCCGTGATCAGGGCGAAGATGTTTTTGTCCATTATCGCGCTATTCGGGGCGAAGGCCATCGAACACTCGCCGAAGGGCAACGGGTTGAATTTATCGTGACTAAAAAAGAGAAAGGGCTTCAGGCTGAAGACGTGATATCAGCACCAACCCTCTGAATAAAAAATGCCGGCATTCACCGGCATTTTTTTCAATAGTGAGGCGGTGGCTCTTCATGCTCTTCCAGCTGCATGGTAACCATCGTCTGGAACTGTTCACGTAAACGCTCTATTTCAATCGTCAGGCGTTCGATATCCTTCTGCTGACGCGTCACAACATCGTTCAAGGTCTGTAAGCTGTCTTCCTGAAAGCTCAGCTGAGTCTGAACTTCAAGCAATTCATCACTCATGAAGCCCTGCTCCGGCTAGTCAATAAATTTAAGCCATGTGGTAAAGACCACGGCCAGCTTGGCGCGAATATCCTCTATGGCCTCTGCAGTATAGGCCGTTGCCGGGACTTTCCCCCAAACCGGTGCGGGCCATGCGGCATCCCTCTCGTGACGAACAACTACATGCACATGCAGTTGCCGCACCATGTTACCGAGGGCGGCCACATTCATTTTGTCCGCTGAAAAAATATCTTTCAGCTTTTCCGACACATAGGCCATTTCCCACATCAGCTGTCGCTGATCCTCTTCCGTCAACTGATAAACTTCCTCTACCCCGGCAATCCTGGGCACCAGAATAAACCACGGATAATGGCTGTCGTTCATCAGCAATAAACGGCACAGGGGAAAGTCACCGATTGCCACCGTATCATTAGCCAGCTGCTGGGCCAGCGAAAATGCTGCTATCTCATCGGTCATTAGCTCGTCCTCGTTACCCTGACTGGAACCAAGATACGTCGCATATCGTTAAATCACTATACGACAAAACCGATTTTATCCACCAGAACCCTCTTCAGGAGGCAGAGAGTAACTGCCGGAAACCTGGGCCACCATCTCTGGCTGGCCAATTGAGTAAAGCGCCACTTCACATACCGCCAACCGTTTGCCCAGCTTCAATATCTTCGCATTGGCAATCAGATCACTCTTGCCCGGCCGGTGAAGAAAATGAATATTGAGGTTAGCAGTAACCGCCATAATAACGGCCCCCAGCCTGCCCAAAATCGCCGCATACATCGCCGCATCAGCCAGCGCCATCATGACAGGTCCGGATATTGTCCCACCCGGTCGCACAAGTGAATCGGAATAAGGCACACGAAGCACTGCGCCGTCCTCCGGCAAGCCATCGACAATCACACCCATCCCTTCAGACATGGGTATCCCATGACTGAGAAGGTGTTGAATATCCTCGACTGACAACCCTTTTTTATCCACTTTTCTAATCCCTGCTATGTGATACTAGTTACGCCGACTTTAACGTCATTATACCGCTGCTGGGTAACCAGGAACGCTGCCACTTATGGTTATTTTCCATTAATACTCCTGTTTTTTTCTCATAATACGGCAATCGCGGCTTGGCCGAAGCGGACAGGGCTCGTACACTTGTGGTTTTGCTGATTAAAGAACCCTACGATCCATGCGTACCAGTCAGTATCTGATCCCCACCCTGAAAGAAACCCCCGCTGATGCGGTGGTTGTCAGCCACCAGCTTATGCTGCGTGCCGGTATGATCCGCAAACTGGCGGCCGGCATGTACACCTGGCTGCCCTTGGGCCTGCGCGTCCTGCGCAAGGTTGAAAACATTGTTCGGGAAGAGATGGACCGCTCCGGCGCCCAGGAAGTCCTGATGCCCATGGTCCAGAATGCCGAACTCTGGCAGGAGACCGGCCGCTGGGATCAATTCGGCCCCGAACTGCTGCGCTTCAAGGATCGCCACCAGCGCGACTTCGTGCTTGGCCCGACCCATGAAGAAGTCATCACCGATATGGTGCGCAATGAGATCAGTAGCTACAAACAGCTGCCTCTCAACCTCTACCAGATTCAGACCAAGTTCCGCGACGAAACCCGTCCCCGTTTCGGCGTCATGCGCGGCCGTGAATTCCTGATGAAAGATGCTTACTCATTCCACACCAGCAGTGACAGCCTGAAGGGTGAGTACCAGAACATGCATGCCACCTACTGCCGTATTTTTGATCGTCTGGGCCTGGACTACCGTGCCGTCGAAGCAGACAGTGGTGCCATCGGCGGCAGTGGCTCCCACGAATTCCATGTCCTGGCAGAATCCGGCGAAGACGATATTGTTTTCAGCGATAGCGGAAGTTACGCCGCCAACATTGAAAAGGCGGAAGCCATCGCGCCGGCAGCCAGCCGCCCTGCACCGACAATGGATATGCATGTCGTTGATACACCAGACGCCAAAACCATTGCGGACCTGGTGAACCAGTTCGACCTGCCCATTGAAAAGACTGTCAAAACCCTGATTGTTGCAGCGTCCGAAGCCTGCGAAGCTGATTTTGTTGCCCTGCTGGTTCGTGGTGATCATGAGCTGAACGAAGTCAAGGCGGAACACCTGCCAGAAGTCGCGTCCCCCCTGCAATTTGCAACAGAAGATCAGATTCGTCCGATCATGAATGCCGGCCCCGGCTCACTGGGCCCGGTCAACATGAGCATTCCCTGCATCGTTGACCGTACTGTCGCCCAGATGAGCGACTTTGGCGCTGGCGCCAACATTGATGGCAAACACTACTTTGGTATCAACTGGGAACGTGACTGCCACTACACCCGTGAAGCCGACCTCCGCAACGTCGTTGAAGGTGACGACAGCCCGGACGGTAACGGCAAGCTGTTTATCAAGCGCGGCATTGAAGTCGGCCACATTTTCCAGCTGGGCACCAAGTACAGCGAATCCATGAACGCCACCGTGCTCGACGAAAACGGCAAGGCCGTGGTCATGACCATGGGCTGCTACGGTATCGGCGTCTCCCGGGTCGTTGCTGCGGCAATTGAGCAGAACAACGATGATCGCGGCATCATCTGGCCAGAATCTCTGGCACCTTTCCAGATCGCCCTGGTACCGCTGAAAATTGAAAAATCCGAGCAGGTTCGTGACCAGACAGACAAACTGTATGCCGAACTGACCGCTGCTGGCTTTGATGTTCTGGTGGATGACCGCAAGGCCAGCCCCGGCGTCAAGTTCGCAGATATGGAGCTGATCGGCATTCCTCACCGCCTGGTGATCAGTGACCGCGGTCTGGAAAGCGGCACCCTGGAATACAAGCAACGTCGTGGCGGTGATGCTGAGCACGTTCGCATTGAAGACGTGATCACCCTCATGAAAGAACGCATCCAGCGTTAATCCAACCAGCAGGAAATGATACGGTGCGACAACAACGCGTCCTGACATCACTCCTGCTGACCCTGTCCCTGATGGCAACGCCCAAAGCGCTGCCATCGGGGGCAAACCCTTCCATTGATTACGAACTCAGGGATATCCTCCAGGCCACGATTAACCAGTCTGATAGTTTTGCTGACCGATTTGACGCAGAAGTATGGCTGGTCGATATGTCATCACGGCTGGAGCGATTTATCGCATCGGATGCAGACCGCCTCAATTTACTTCGCCTGATTCATACCGAAGCAACCCTTGCAGGTCTTCAGCCAGAGTTAGTACTTGCTGTCATTCAAACAGAAAGTGCCTTCAACCAATTTGCCATCTCACGGGTCGGCGCCCAGGGCTTAATGCAGGTAATGCCTTTCTGGAAAAACGAAATCGGCCGGGAGGATGACAACCTCACCCAGGTTGCCACCAACCTGCGTTATGGCTGCACCATTCTCAGTTATTATCTGGATAAGGAGAAAGGCAACCTGACACGGGCACTGGCGCGTTACAACGGCAGCCTGGGCAAAACCTGGTATCCGGAGCGGGTGATGACGAACTGGGAACGTCACTGGCTGGTCAGATAAACAATCCTGCCATCAACACACATCAAAGCCCGGGAATTGCTGTAGCTCTACCGTAGCAATGTCCAATGATTTAACAATGGCCAGTGGCGGCCCTTTCTTCAGCCATACCGACAGCGTTTCAATATCCCCTTCACGACCACACATTATCACTTCCACCCGTCCGTCCGGCAGGTTCTTCGCGTAGCCGGTAATATCAAGCGCCAGCGCCTGCTCACGGGTAGAGCCACGAAACCACACACCCTGTACCTTACCATCCACCAGAGCGCGCTTGCAGACCATCGTCATACTCATCTTCTCCGGAAATTACAGCTCAGCGATTGCAGATTCCAACCCCTCTCGTGTCTGGGGACCCACCAACCTTTTCCTGAGATTACCTTCAGTATCCAGAATATAGGTAGCGGGCAGTACGGGAGGCTGCTTAAGCTCCAGGGCCGCGATACTCTCCCTGCTTAATACCGGAAAGCCAATCGCCATCCTACCAACCTTGTTGGCCAATTCATCCTGGGAGGCAGAACCATCAAAATCCACCCCCCAGACCCGAATCCCATTTTCCGCCTCATGGAGAGCATTCAATTCCGGTATTTCCTCCCGACAGGGGTCACACCATTCGGCCCAGTAGTTCACTGCAACCCACTGATTGCGACCATCCTTAAGCAATAAGGCATTACCTTTGAAGTCACTATGCACGGTGTCTCGACAACCGGAAAGAACCAGTAAAGCACCCAGGATCAAACAGTTAAACGTGGCTTTCATGATACCCCCACAGAAAGGATTACGACCTCTTACAATCCGCCCCGGATACCTCACCTCGAAACAGCGTCTCAAGATCACCGGACAGAATAGCAGCCTGCTCCCGCTGCACCTCCGAAAGGCGCTCCAGTAATCGGGTGAACCATGCCGGCCATTGGTCACCCTTAACCTGCTCCAGCATTTTTCTGCTGGGTAACGGCCAGGGAAAGCGCTCCAGTAGCGCAGCCGTTTCAATCGAGGACGGCATTTGGGCGAGCATCATCCCTCCCCGGCTGGTTGTGCAAATCAATCGCTCTTTCAACAGCCACTCTGTGCAGACATCCCAAGTATCCTGTCCCAGCCGCCACCCCGCGGCGTGGACATCAATCAGCCCCGTTGACTTCCCCTTGGAAAAGCGCTGCTCAAATACGGAAAGAATCGCCAGAATGGCAAGCCCCGGCGGCAGGGACAAGCCATTTCCAACCGTCTGAACACACGCCAGACTGTGAACAATGACAGCGCCCAGCAGAACCAGCAACCAACTCAGGTAGATCCAGACCAGAAAGATCGGCACGGCAGCAAACGCGCCATAGATAAACTCATAGGTCGGCGACATCGACAGAAACAGCGTGAAGCCACCTTTGGCCACTTCAAACAGAAAAGCCGTGACCAAGCCACCGATCACCGCATATTTAAGCCTCACCCGCCGGTTTGGCACCGCCATATACAACAGGGTAAATGCCGCAGTACTCAACAGGAACGGCAATACTCGCAGAAACCAGCGCTCAGCCCCGATCATCGCATACGCGTCTGCCAGCATTTTCATCGTCGTAAGGTAGGACGTGGTCACAAAACCCAACCCCAGCAACAACGGCCCCAGCGTCAATATTGCCCAATACAGCAGAAAGCTGGTAACCGGGCGGCGCCTGGCCGTAGTCCGGAATATCCGGTTAATTGCCACATCAATGGTTCGCAGCATCAACAGCGCCGTAACCAGAAGGAAGCCCATACCCAACACGGTTAAGTTACGCGCCTGACGGGAAAATTCCGACAACCAGTTACTCACCGCCTCACCGGCTGACGGCATGAAATAGGCGAATACGAATTCCTGGATTCGCTCTCCAGTCCCCTGAAACGAGGGAATGGCAGAGAGCATACTGTACGTGACGGTCAGCATCGGCACGATGGCGAACAACGTTGTATAGGTCAACGCGGCCGCATGGTTGGTGCAGCCATCATCCAAAAAACGACGCGACACATCCATGACGAGCCGTTTCAAGGCATCCGGCCCGGGCATTCTGACGAACATGATTGACTGTACCCCTTAATCCTTTCTGTCGATAGAATACCGCATATTGAAAAGGAGGGAGACCACGATATGAGCGACGTCACGATTTATCACAATCCCCGCTGCTCCAAGTCCCGCCAGACTTTGCAGCTGCTGGAAGAACAGGGCATCAATCCCGACATTGTGTTGTATCTGGAAACACCGCCAGACCGGGATACACTGAAAGCGATCATCATCAGGCTGGGTATTCCGGTCAGGGAACTGATCCGCACTGGTGAACAGGAATACAAGGATAATGCACTGAAAAACCCGGCACTGGATGATGAGGCGTTACTGGATGCCATGGTTCGCTGGCCCAAGCTGATTCAGCGACCCATTGTTGTGAAAGGTAATAATGCCTGCATCGGCCGTCCGCCTGAAGCGGTGCTGGAGATTCTCTGATGTCATCACCTTATATCCTGGTTCTTTATTACAGCCGCCATGGCGCCACCATGAAACTGGCCCAACGCATTGCCAACGGCATTGAGCAAACGGGAATGGAAGCGCGGCTACGAACCGTGCCCCCGGTTTCCACCGTCTGTGAAGCCACGGAGGACAGCATCCCCGAAGAAGGCGCTGTCTATTGCTCCGAGGATGATCTACGTTTCTGCAGCGGTCTGGCTATGGGCAGCCCCACACGCTTCGGCAACATGGCTGCACCATTGAAATACTTTCTCGACGGGACCAGCAATCTCTGGCTCACCGGTGCACTGGTAGACAAGCCTGCCACTCTCTTCACCTCTACCGCCAGCTTACATGGCGGACAGGAAAGTACGTTGCTATCCATGATGCTGCCTTTGCTGCATCACGGCATGATCATCCACGGCGTACCTTATACCGAACCGTCACTGACAGAGACACACACCGGCGGCACCCCATACGGCACCAGCCACCTGGCAGGCAAGGAGAGCAATCTCCCCCTTTCAGAACATGAAGAACAACTCTGTATTGCCCAGGGGAAACGCCTGGCCACGCTGGCCATGAAACTGCACAGGACACATGACACAGAATGAGTAGCCAACAAAAAGAAACACTGGCACACCGGGCCTGGCTGGTCGCAGCATTGTCCTACGGCCTTCTCCTGTTGACCATCAGCCTGGATCACTGGTGGCTCAATCCTCCGGCAGTAGACTCTCCCCTGCTGATCTGGCTTGCACGCATTGGACCATTGCTCATCTTTATTCCCGGCGTGTTATGCAAGTGGCCGCGCTCATTTGCCTGGCTCTGTTTTGTGGTGTTGTTCTATTTCACCAGCGCAGTAGTTGATGCGTTTCTGGGAGAGGATATCGCAGGCTGGGTTCAAACAACACTTTGCGTGACCTTGTTTATCAGCAGCATGTTTTATGTACGCTGGCATTATCAGGGATTGAAATGGAAGCTGCACGAAACAGCAAGCGAGGCAGGATAAACCTCAGTACAGGATGACCTGCAAACACCAGCAGGAAACCGGGATGCAACGCCATAGCAGACGTCGCCAATTCATCCCGGTTTCACGGGTCTCAACTTGCGCCTCAGAACTAAAACGCGCCCAGCGACATTGGGCTGTCCACTCTATCCCCCGCCTGTTCGCCGATAACCGAACTCATCAAATACACCCTTTCTGCCGGAACCTCAGCCTGATCGACCAGGAAATCCTTGATACTCCGCGCCCGCTGCTGTGCTAATTGATACATCGCCGTTTCATCGTAGGGTATAGCGGCCAGCACTGTGACCTGCAGTTCATCATCAGGCACATTATCAATATCGGCGATTTGCAGCTGGCGGCCGTATTCACGCAGCAAGGCCGGTCGTTCATCGGCCGGCACCAGCACCTGCTCCAGCGTATCCACGGTTGTTTCACCACGCCCCATTTGCTGCACCTGCCACAACCGCTTCAGCGTAGTTTCCAACTGCTGCGACTGCAGCAGGGGCCAGTCTGCCAGACGATCCGCACCACCTGACACTTCCAGCATCAATCCGGGACGCTCATTCAGTGCACTGCCCAGCGTATTCAATATTTTCTGTTGATCCGGTGATAACAGGGTGTCACCGGGTAAAAAAGCGACTTTTTCCATCTGCTCTGCATCACCACCGACCAGAGAAGCCAGGGCATTGAATGGCGCTGCGGCAATATTGACCACCATGTTCATCAAGGCTTTGCCCACCGCACCCCAGTAGGCAAATTCCGGGTTATCCAGGTCTCCCTGAATGGGTAGATCAACATCAATCTTGCCGTTTCGATCTTTCAACAACGCTATGGCGAGGCGCAGGGGGAGATCAGGCGCCTCATCACTGTCGACGGTATTCCCAAGCTGCAATTGATCCAGCACCAGCCTGTTCGACGCCTTGAGCTGACGATCCTGTATCCGGTAATTCAGGTCAAGATTCATACGCCCCTTGCGGATGGCATAACCGGCAAACCGGCCTGAATACGGTGTCAGCGTCGTCAGTTCCACATTATGGAATGAGAGCCCGATATCGGTATTGGCTTCCGGCTGTAACGGGTTGAGATGTCCGGAAATACGCACCGGCGCATAGCGATCAACCTGCCCACGGATAGCGACCGTAGCATCACTCTTGCCACTGGTGCTGATATCCGTAATATCTCCATGCAGGTTTACCACTTCCGTGGCGAATCCGGGCTGGAAAGAATGATCGGAGAAGTCCATGCGACCGTCAGCGATACGTATTTTGCCTATATCGACAACGATTGGCTGACTCTCTGCACTATCATCTTCCGCCGTAGAGGAGGGCTCAGCCTTATTTTCAATCATCAGCTGTGCGAGATTAACCTGCATATTCTTGTCGATAGCGACCCTCACATCAGGCCCTGACAGCAGCAGCTCCTTGATACTGAAACGGCTATCCTTTTCTGAAAAACTCATCCCGACAAGATTCAACGCATGCCAACTGACTACCGGCTTGTCAGTTCGTACATCATCAAGCTGCAGGGACTCAATGCCCAGTTGTCCTGTTGCCGTCACACCGGTTTCACTGTTACGCGACACGGAAAGGCGGGCGGACAGGTCTCCCTGATTCAGCTGAATCCAGGTTAACTGATCCAGAAGCGGCTGCAGGGTTGTCAGGTCCACTGATGCAACCTCCACTTCTGCTGTGACATCCCCCTGTGGTAGAAGGACGCTGCCGTTGATAGTAAGACGCCCCTGCTCACCAATCGACGTATCCAAACGCACATCAGCCGTTGATGTCGGCAAGCCCAGAGAGCGCATCTCCAGATTAAACCCTGACAATGTGATAGAAAGCGGTTTCCCCTCACGACTTGCCATCTGATCATCCCTAAAGCCGAATAGACCATCCTCTACCCGGATCTCATCAATCGTGATAGCAAAGGGGGTCGCGCCATCCGCAACACTATCTGTTTCAGCATCTGTGTCGTTCGACTGTTCAGGCATGGGCTTCAGCAAACCCAACAGATTCAGCTGCCCGCCCTTATCCAGTAAGGCATCTACCCGTGGTGCATCCAGCGTGACAGATTGCACATGCAAATGCCCGCGTGTCACTGAGTCCCAGGCCAGATTAACTTCCAGCTTTTCAAAGCCAACAACAGGGTTGAGTGGATCTCCCAGGGCAAGTCCCCTGATGCTCGCTTTAAGGGTCAGGGGATTAAAATATACTGCTGCAATCTCCAGAGGCGCCGACAGGAAACGGGGGGTCAACAAGGCAGCCACGCCATGAATGGCAGGCGGCAAAATGACAAATCCCAACAGGAGATAGGCAACAAATCCCCCTAAAAGAAAACGAACTATTCGGCGCATGGTATGTTTAAGTCAATTCCGGGTGGTAGAAATCAGTGGCGTGATGGTACCCGCAAAACGGGTAAAGCAAAACCGCCGTTATTCCGGAAAAAATCGTGAGTGTTTCGACTTGTAATCAATAAGAAAGAGAACGTGAACCGCTGAAGCGGTAAAGACGGACTCACCCGCCATGCTCCATCCTTACCAGCCCATGACCTGCTTAACAAAAGGTACACTTAGCTTTCGTTTTGCCCTCAGGGTTGCACCATCCAGACGCCCCAGGACATCAAACAGGTATTGCATATCCCTGGAACCGCGATGCAGAATGTAACGCGCCACTTCATCCGACATATCCATGCCACGAAGGTGCGCACGCAATCGTAACGCCATGATCTTTTCCTGATCAGTGAGCGGCTCAACATGGAATACCATACCCCAGCTCATACGCGACACCAGGTCAGGCAGGCAGATATTCAACTGACGGGGTGCCACTTCTGCCGCTACCAGCAGCCGATGCCCCTTTTCCCGCAACTTGTTGAAGAGGTGAAAGAAGGCTTCTTCCCAAGCCCTGTCACCGGCGATGGCACTGATATCATCAATGCAGACCAGCCTGAGGCTTTCAATGCCTTCAAGCAGTCTTGGCGGGTAGTCCGCCAGCTCTTTCATGGGGAGGTAAATACTGCGCTGACCCATGGCGTCAGCCTGATGGCAGGCAGCCTGTAACAGGTGACTGCAGCCCACGCCAGGGGAACCATAGAGATAGATAAACTGCTCAGGCGTCACGCCCGCCGGATAACGCTCAACATCCAGCATATTGACCAACGCCTCATTACGCCCGGCGTAATAATTGGCGAATGTCGCATCATCTCGTAACTGGACACCAAGTGGTAGTTGCAACGGCAGACTCATATATCAACGACTGTGATGACAGCATCTTTGCAGCTCATACCATATCACGACTTGCGGCTGGCATGATACAGGTGACTCTCCTTATAGTTGCGGTGCAAATGAACCAGCAACACCATAATGACAGCCGCCACAGGCAGCGCCAGCAGAATACCGACAAAACCAAACAACTGACCACCAGCCATTATGGCAAAAATGACCGCCACAGGGTGCAGGCCAATCCGGTCGCCCACCAGCAGCGGGGTCAACACCATGCCTTCCAACATCTGACCAATGCCAAAAACCACAATCACACCGAGAATGGGCCACCAGCTGTCGAACTGGAAGAACGCCGTCACCAGCGCCACACCGATACCCACAATAAACCCCATATAAGGCACGATACTGGCCAAACCGGCAATCAATCCGATCAGGATGGCAAACTGCAACCCAATCAACCACAAACCCGTGCCATAAATAATACCCAGCATAAACATGACCATCAGCTGCCCCTTGAGGAAGGCACCCAGCACATCATCACATTCACGGGCCAGAGTCACAGCGGTTGGTTCAATATTCCTGGGCAGTAGCGCACGAATATTTTCAATCATGCGATCCCAGTCTCTGAGCAGATAAAAACTGACGACAGGGATCAAAAACAGGTTGGCAAGAAAACCGGCCAGCGCCATGCTCGAAGCGGAAAACGAACTGCCTATCCTGGCGAGTATGCCCCCCGCCTGCTGCCACTCATGCCCCAGCCGGGCACTGAGTTCCCGGAGGTTAAACAGTTCAGGATCCAGGTTCACATAATTCGACAACCGTGGCACCAGGTTGTGTTGAAGCCAGTCTCCCCAGTGTGGCAACAATGAGATCACCACCTTTATCTGATTGGTGATCAAAGGAATCAGAACCAGCAAGGTCACCACAAGCAGCAAGCTGACGACAACGAAGACGGTTGTCACCGCCAGCGTTCGCGACAACCCCAGGCGCTCCAGCCGATCCGCCACAGGATCCCCAAGATACGCCAGCACCATACTGACCAGGAAAGGCGTCAGGATAGGCTGCAGCAGGTAAATAAAGAAACCGGCTATCAGCACGAAGCCAAGAATAAACCAGCGCTGCGTATAATCCTTGTCTGCATTCATACCGAGAATCCCTTTAATGGCGGATTAATCGCCCAGCCTTCCGGGCTGGACTGCTCTTGAATACTGGGCAACACATTATTTTTGCCACACATAATAGAGGTCAGGACGGCGAATCGGTTCAACCATCGATGGCTCTTGCGGTGTTGCCGGCCAAGCCGGATAGGCTCTTGCCAGGTTCCGATCGAGACTGATCTCCGCATCCACCTGCTCCGGGCTTCCATCAATCACCAGGTCCAGCGTCAGGGTGTCGCCCTTAACACGCACAGGCATGACCGTTCGCACCGCTGTCAGGTTTTCAAGATAACGCAACAGGCCAGCATAATCATGTACATCATTGACAGCATTCACCTGCAATCGCAGCGGATATTCGGACGAACCATCGGACAGGATGGCATAAAAAGCAGCAAGGCGACTGGCCACAAGCGACAAGGCCCGGCTGGTAAACATATCCATGGTCACATCATTGATGTCTTCATTAAATACCTGGCCCCGGAATGTAAACATGACCCGACCGCTGACCTTCCCCGGACCTGAAGAGTAAACCCGCATGGCTAAAACAGGATCCACTCCATAGCGCCCAGAGGCTTGCACCACGGGTGCCGGGAACAACCCCCAGAGTTCCGCCATAGACAATGACAGGCTATCCTCCACATCAAGCAACGGATAAAGCAACGGTACGCCCCACTGATCGGATGCGTTCTGCAAAGCGGTAACAACGGTGGAGGGACTTTCTGCGCCCAGCATTTGTCGGCCGCCATGCTCTTCAGAGGCAACCCAGATCAACGTTTCCGGTCGGTTATCGCCCCATAATGGCAGCCGGTTATCATGTAACAACTTATTGACAGCAACCCGGTTAAAACTGACATCCAGCATAAAACCTGGCTGACGATTCGCCTGATCACTATCGCCAGCATTGATCTTGCGATAATCATACCGACTCACCAGCACATCGGGTTTCTGCATGGCGATCCGAACACCCTCCCGCGCCGGCGCATCAATCTGCCCCGTCACCTTGATCACCACCTGAGCCAGTGCCTGTGAAAATGCCTGTGCACGACTTTCACGCCCCTGGTCAGGCACCATGACACGGGCCTGGTACAGATTTTTGATTTCTGCGGCCTGCAGCGTAGGCGCGGCAATGACACACAAAAGTGCTGTCACCCACAATCTCACACCGAGACCCCATGAAAGTCTGGTCATTTCCTGTCCCCGAACAACGAATATCCCAAGCACACCGTGCTGCCACAAGAATTACCGCCTGAGCATTGGGTGCAAAATCTGCGAAGAGTATAGGGTAACCGATTTTTTGCAAGTACCGGCACCTTTAGATCAACACTCTACCGAGAAGACATCAGGTTGCGGCGATTTTTCAGAGAAAGACAGGGGGCAACACCAGAACATGAAGGCATCCGAGCATCATCGATGTGTATGAAAGCGATATAAGGCAGGAATAGAGCGGAAAGAACACATCATGCCGCCTCGTTTGAGACGGCATGCAGCACCGGCTTACATGGAGCTGGTGAAAGTACGGGTAATAACGTCGCGCTGCTGTTCAGGCGTCAGGGAGTTGAAGCGCACAGCGTAACCGGAAACGCGGATGGTCAGGGAAGGATAGTTCTCCGGATTAGCGGCCGCATCTTCCAGCATTTCACGGGACAGGACATTCACGTTCAGGTGCTGGCCACCTTCACGGACAGCCTGGCCTTCAACCGGCAATTCGCGGAAAGCGATCTCGCCCAGCTCGGCAACCGCCACTTCCTGGTCTTGGGCAAAAGCGTCGCCTTTGGCACACAGGCAGCGGGCAGTGGCAGCTTCTTCGTCCAGAAGCCAGATGGAATTCAACAGATCAGCGTTGGCGGACTGAGTGATCTGGATACCTTTAACAGCCATGGTACATCCCCTTTATTTACTGCTTAGGGTTCAACTTGGTTTGAATGCTACCAACAAAAGTTGAAAAAGGTAAGCCTTTAATTTACTGTTTTGCGCGGATATTCTTACGCGTTTAACTATCCACTGTTTTCGTGGTGGTGAATCTTTCTCCCGACCGCTTCACCACTCCCCATCGCTGTTGTCGTATGATGGAATCCTCCCATGCAATGTCACCGCATAGAAGAACTGATTGAACTGCTCAAGCCTGTCTGGCTGGCACACAACAACCTGAACCTGGCACAAATGCTGACCCAGTTAGCTGAAGAAGCAGGGTTTGATGGCCAGCTGTCAGACCTGACGGATGATGTGCTGATTTATCACCTGAAAATGCGCGGGACTGCAAAGGACACCATGATCCCGGGCATCCAGAAAGACTGTGAGGATGATTTCAAGAGTGCACTGCTGAAAGCCCGCGGCATTCAGTCCTGAAGATCTCCAATGAAAGGTGTCGGCTTTCATCCAAGCCGGCATCTTGGGTTCTTTTGAAGACCGGGATGATAGAATTGCCAGATAGCAAGAAACTGTCGTTAGATATGAACAAGAAAGCAATCAAAATTTTTCCTGATTACCACCTAACATAAGCCATTCTCCCGTCTAAACTTACGACACTGGTTTTCCTTGGGTTAGGAGACGTGTCA